>JAPMTY010000125.1 GCA_026552835.1 Candidatus Methanoperedens sp. | reverse complement strand
ATATGCATGCATAGAGGATAAATGCTTTGCTATGTAACGATTATTTCAACTGGAAACCAATAGATAATGACTGAAAAGAGTGATTATTGAATCTTTTTTGAGATACTTTGTTGATCAGAAATCCTTAACCGATGACCAATGTTGTCAATTCTATTACCAACCACGGAATTCCTGTATTCCACACATCCGAAATGCATCTCAAACCATACCTTTGCCGGGAAAGCGTCTGCAATCTTGCCGACATTATTGCGGTTTATAAACAATCTGAGCGGTTCTATATTGTGGGAATCGAGATCAAGGAATGGGATAAGCGCATACATCCGAAAATTGCGCTGGAATATCTGGAGACATACAGGGGTACATGCGAATATTTCTATCTGGCGGCCAATAAATTCTCAAAAAGCATACTGGAATTGAAGGATATCGGATTGTTCGATCTTGGAACAATGAAAGTCGTCAAGAATCCGGGATATTTGTATCCTGATGTGGAATTCAGGTCGAATTTGATGAAGAGAATAAAAAACAACTTCAAAGTACTGACTAATGCTGTGGAAGACCCATTCCAGAAGACGATTCTGGAGTTTTATTAGATGTTTCTCGTTTCTTTTGGTTTGAATGCATTTTGTATAGTTTCCCGATTGTATCCTTCCGGAATTTTCCCGGTGTCAGAATAAACAAACAAAGCAGTATTGAAAATTGTATTTGCAACATTGAATACAAGAATTACACCGAGGAAGTACAATACAGCAATTGCAATTGTTATAATTATCCCGACAGGCCCTAAACCTCCAAGTACAAAGAGTAATATGATCGTAAAAACGATGCCAAGAAGGATAAACAAGAATTGAATCGACCCCAGTCCAACATATCTTATCAGGCTTTCTCCCCATGTTCTTTTTAAAGTCTCAACAGATTTCTTTATTGCATCAAATGGTTCCAGATCATGATAAACCATAGCGGGAACTACAAAAACAGTTATTATGCTCCACATCATTCCTAAAATATAGGTAGTAATATTCAAAAGGATTTTTCCCGGTTCACCTGATCTCTCTGCAATATTATCAATTACTCTCAAGATCAAACCCACCGTTGCGGCAATAACACTCCATAGGAAGATCAATCTTATTTTGGACCGTGCAAAGGATATACTGTCCCAGAAGGTAGCATTCCCTCCCTCGAATCTTATTTTGGTTGTATAAATAACGCACACGTTGAAGAATGTTGAAATGAATGCGAGGCCGAGATATGTAATGAAGATAAGAATATAATCGATCAGGCCATAATTTCCAAGAACGTTTCCTCCCATAATTGAAGATATAATTGAGGGAAAAAGCATAGTTAAGATGAAAAGTATCGAAAATACACCTGCTAATAATGGAAATAATAACAGTTCTTTGTCTTTCTTCATCACGCTGAAACTTAATTTTGTGATTTCCCAGCTTCTTGAAAATGTTTCGAACAAGATATCAGCCTCAATCTTTTTAGGTTGATGAATATTGTTAATATTAATATATACATTTAACTGATGGTCCAGTACTTCCGATTGATCACACTTCCGAATGAGATATTTTCTGTAACCTGTTATCTTAATCTCAGATTGGATAAATCCATTCATTCCTCATAAATAAAATCAATATCTCTTGATATTCATTTTAAAAAAGCGTGAACAAAAGCCTGCATTTAAGAAACTTTTTCTTAGCTACAGCTCAAATATGCCTCGAAATAAAGAATATAAATCAGATTATTCTCAAACGAGAGACAAGCTCTCTATTTCTGTTTTCATTATATTCCCGTAACGATTTTATAAACATTTGTAATGGGACAGTGAACAATGCTTTGTAACCTTCCGAAATGACAGTCACTATTGCATCACTGATAGCTGATTTTAACTTGTATGCATCAATCTCAATAACCTGTTTCAATAAACTTTCAATATTATATAAAAGACATTGAATAAGAAATAATAATGTCCTTACGATAGGTGATTTAGAACAAGTCCTTATTTTGAAAGCGTTTTTAAGTCGATATCCAGTTTCAATGTTCCATCGTTTTCGATACTCTTCTGGAATTTTTTTCGTTATATCCGAAGCAATAGTTACCATAATATCTGTTGCAAACAAGTGATATTCATGGTTGCCCTTATTGTTTTTATCTTTGGGATCATATTTTGGATTATGAATAGCAACAATATTGAATTTAGGCCCTCCTTTTTTAAATTGATATTCAAAGACCGTTGATGTTTCCCCGAATTTTTTCTTATGTTCGAGTAGTATCGAGTTAATTTTTTTATTTGATTTGGCTGCAATTATATAATTTTGATTTAAGGTATGAAGAGTTGAGATTACAGGAGAATTGAAAAATTCCCGATCCATGAGCAATGTCTTGATATTGATTTTCTTTGATTTTACATTCTTCAACAAAGATCCTATGAGTATTGGATAATTCTTTGCTAATCCATTGATGTCAATGACATCAAGAGTCAATTTGATATCGCCAATTATATCCAGTGAACAAAAAGAATATCCCCAAGACGTTCCATTTTTTGGTTTGATTCCTCTTATTCCAGAAGTATTTATTTCGCCATAGTATGGTATGTCATGAAAATCAATCGCAGCATCTTGATATGTTCCTTTTAGATTCGTGTGCTTAATTATTTCAGTATTGATCTGCCTGAATGAAGAAATCATGTAGTCAATAGAGTTTGAATTTATGTAGCCGTGAATGGAATCAGCGGATGGTACATTTTTAAAAGAAGTCTTCATCCTAAGGTCAATACTTGCTGATTCTATCGAATTTGTACTCGAAGTTGCTGCATGCAGCAATACGTTCAATGTGTCTTGAAAACTGTACTCTGTCTTTTCAGGAAGATTTATTATTTTTGACTTACCAAATAGTTCTGAGGTTAAAGCCAAGAAATTGGTTGTTTGTATTTCCGGTACAAGCCTCATTTTATTATCCCCTCTATATTTATAGATGGGATAATATCATGATTATATTTTATGGTTGATTTATGGCGTCAATGACTGAAGATATCCTGTGTTCGGAAGTCAGGGTATTCGGAAGTACTGAAATACAAGTATGCATTTATTTAGTAATAAATCTTCTACTTTTATTGAAATGTCTTTTGAAAGCAGGATATACTGCGAAACAAGCTACAGGCTGCGCAACGACAAACCCATGGCAACGATCTCAGGATTTCTGGAGTAAGCACCAGTTGGTTTGTCGTCTTTGATTTCCGGCTAGTAATATGGCTTTCCTGGCATTCCCACCTACCTGCAAATATGGACTGTACTTTTTGACAGGATTTGCATGAATAACAGTATATACAATTGGCTCGTATCCTGTCGATCCTGTTTATCCTGTCTTAAATATACATTTTCTTGATTCCTGTCAGGTTTGCTTTTGACTCACCTGTCCTCATTTTTCACTCATTCAATGCCTTTATCAAAATTCCCTGGCTGCAATGCGTTTCTACAATTTCAACGCGGTCTTTGAGATTGAATTTTTCCATTAGCTCTCTGGGAATTGTTATTGTGCCATCGGAAGTAATTGGGGTGATGATTCCTTCTGCCATAAACTTATTTTTCATTCTGAATGCAGATAAGTATTTTGGTGATTTGTGACCGTTACATTAAATGTTGGTGTAATTTTTGTTAAATCTCCTGAATTTCATGAATGGATGTCCTTTTGAGTGCATGTCTTGAAATTCCTGCATCTGCGCCTCAGCGGCTATATCAGGTTTTTTCTAGAAGGGATTGGCAGGATTTGCCACAAAAATCGTATCCTGTCGATCCTGTAAATCCTGTCAAATATCTCAATTTGTTTGGACACTATTTTTCAGGTTTACTTTTATTCAACAACACGAATTGAAACCGTCACCATAAAACATCAAGATCAAGTCGAAGAAAATTACAATGTTTCAAAGTTTGAGACGGTCGAGAAGATGGTTTTCTTTGAGCTTTTCAAATACCTCTGTCCCTTTTTCTGTCGGAATATACTTTTTCCAGGTATGCTTTTCAGGAGTAAGACATTTAATTAATCCTTTCTCTTCCAGTTCCCGCATTGCATAACTGATGTTCTGTAATGATCTATCCGTTGAATCTGCTATATCTGAAGCCTGTATCATCCTTTTTTCATGCATCATTTTTAATACAACAGCTCTTCTATCTACTCCCAGAACCCACATTGTCAAATCATCAATATTGATTAGTCCGAGAAAAAATAAATTGATCAGTTGTTTATTTGAATCGGATGAGCATTTCCCCTCCTGGGATTCCTGTTGTTGCAATGAATTACCTTCATTGTCGACACAGAGCTTATTAGTTTGAAATTTACTTTTTAAGGGGAGAGGCATTATGGCTACAATGGAAAATAAAACTAATAATATGACTATCAGGACTCGTAGTCTTTTATCAGGTCGTTTATCATTCATACTATTTTCATGAATTCTTTTTACTTAGTATTATCTTTTCCCCAATGTAATCTAAATTTTTCCACTGATTCCTGATTTATCATAATTATTTTAGTAAATCGAGGCAGTCAAAAAGTTTGGTGTTGGGGGGCTATCATAAAATATTTGAAAATAAAAAACCGCAGATAAACGCCGATGAACGCAGATTTATGATAGCGTATTTATGATTTATAATACTGTAACACCAAAAGATTTGACACTCACAGTAAATCGAAATTGATTTATATATTTATGATCACAATCAAAAAATGAAATTGTATTAATTAATACTAAGTTATCACAAATTAGAAAGATTTATAATATTTGAAAATTATTGTTCAACAAACGTGTTCATCATCACGTATAGGAGAATTTATGGAAACAACAGCAATAGAATCGTTAATTGTACCAGCAATTTTTTTTGTAGTGGCAGGAATATTCTTTGTTATAATAGAATTGAGAATTAAAATGCTTAAGTGTAGAGGTTGATTAAAGCGATGAATTTGATAAATATAGCTATAATGTGGACTGTGGTTATAGGTGGAATAGTTGGCTGTTCGTATCTGATTAATAAATACTTAAGCAATACAAATAATTTGTGGGATAGACTATTTCGGTGATGAATCCATAACCCCAAATCTTTATTGGAAATTAAATTCTGGATATTCCAGGTCATTTATTTTCCACAGGCGCTATCAATTTAAAAGCATCCACATCCACCAATTTTTTGGACACGGATTAACGCCGATTAACACGGATTTTTCCTTAATCCGTGTAAATCTGTGAAATCCGTGTCTGAGAACCTTTATTTCCCATACTTCCATCATTTATTTTCCACAGGCGCTATCTATTTAAACACATCTACATCCACCAATTTTTTTGGACACGGATTAACGCAGATTAACACGGATTTTTCCTTAATCTGTGTAAATCTGTGAAATCCGTGTCTGAGAACCGTTCTTTCCAATACTTCCATCATTTATTTCTTACAGGTGCTATCAATTTAAACGCATCTACATCAACCAATTTTTTGGACACGGATTAACGCCGATTCACACGGATTTTTCCTTAATCCGTGTAAATCTGTGAAATCCGTGTCTGAGAACCTTTCTGTCCCATACTTCCATCATTTATTTTCCACAGGCGCTATCAATTTAAACGCTTCCACATCGACCAATCCTTTATCTGTTATCTTAAGAGACGGAATAACTGGAAGTGCAAGGAATGACAAATGTATAAAAGGCCCGTCAAGTTTGCATCCCATCGCTTTTACTTTTTCATGCAGTTCCTTTAGTTTCTTATCCACATCGAAAACGCTTTCGGTGCTGAGAATTCCTCCAAAAAGAAGACGCAGGCAGTCGATCACCGTATCATTTGCTATCACAATTCCGCCCTGCAATTCCCTGATCTTGTTTGCACATACAGCCATATCTTCAAAATTCGTACCCACAATAATAACATTATGAGAGTCATGCGCAATGCTCTGCCCGATCGCCCCTTCTTTTAAACCAAAGCCCCTGACAAAACCCCTGCCTATGTTCCCCGACTTCCCGTGACGTTCTATTACAGCTATTGCAAGAATATCCAGTTCCACATCAGGAAGGACAAATTGACCGTCTGTTCTTAAATCTTCAATGCTTCTGTTCGTTATTAGCTGACCTGGCACGATCTCCATGACATGCGCCGGAACTGCCTTTTTCCCGGATCTTATTTTCAGGTCATCCGGTTGTATTTTTTTATATTTCACTGTATTAAAAACAAAGCCTGGATACTCAATCTCTTCCACTTCAGGATTCAACCTGCCTCGCAACATCACATTTTTGATCCTGAAATCCGCCAGATCATCAAGTATCACAAGATTCGCTCTTCTGCCTATGCTTATAGACCCGACAAGCTGGTCTATCCTGAAATGTCGCGCCGTATTGATGGTTGCCATTGAAATTGCCTGGATCGGATCTATTCCAAGCCTGATAGCAGACCTGACGATCAAGTTCATGTGCCCTTCCATCAGGTCGCCTGAATGTTTGTCATCAGTTACAAAAAAGAAGTTTTCCAGGGAAATCCTGTCCCTGACCAGCTTCGGGATAAAATCCTCAAGACATTTTGCAGCCGAACCTTCCCGGAGCATTATCTTCATACCCAGGCGCGCTTTCTCAAGCATTTCGTCATAAGTTACGGATTCGTGGTCGCTGGAAATACCGGCACTCATGTAACCGAACAATTCTTTACCCCGCATACCCGGACCGTGACCGTCAACCACGAGTTTTCTCTCAAGGGAAGCACGGATCATGCCAAGTTTTTCCGGATCCCCGTGAAGAACTTTATGGTAATCCATCACCTCGCCAAGTCCTACAATGAATTTCTTATCAAGGAATTGTTTCATCCCTGAAAGGCTGATTTTCGCACCTGAGGTTTCAAGCGGAGTTGAAGGCACACACGATGAAATTGTGATGAAAACATCAATGGGGAGACGTTTTGCCTCTTGCAAAATAAGCCTGATGCCTTTTGTGCCCATTATATTTGCAATTTCATGCGGATCAATGACAATGCCTGTAGTCCCGTGAAGCATGGATATTTTTGCGAATTGCGAAAGTGTGACCATACTCGACTCAAAATGCACATGCCCGTCTAACAATCCCGGACATACATAATCATTTTTAATATCTATGATCTTTGTTTTATCACCGATCAGTCCTTCCACGTTACCAATACCGGCGATGAAGCCAGAACTTATTGCAATATCGCCTGTTGTTATTTCTTTTGTGTTGACGTTCACGATCCTGCAATTCACAAGTAAGGTGTCGGATTTGATTTTGCCTTCCCCTGCGAATATTTTCTCCCTCAAAAACATACCCCACTACTTATGAATGAATTTTACACTATTGCACAGTGATCTTAGATGTTTTTTTATAAAAAAAAAGTGGGTTTTTCAACCCACATTCATTTTTTTTAACTTCCGTTCCAGTCGCCCACCAGAGGTGTATCGGTGGATATTCCATATATGAAGGACATGTCAGCATTACCGGCGCTGTTGCTGTTCCTGAGATAGAACGCACCAGCACGATAGATACCAACGGTATCAGTGCCAGAGCCTGTCCAGTCACCTACGAGAGGTGTATCGCCGTCTACTCCATATATGAAGGAAAGGTCAGCATTCCCCGCAGTGTTGGTGTTTCTGAGATAGTACGAACCATGACGATAGATACCAACGGTATCAGTGCCATCGCTGTTCCAGTCACCCACGAGAGGCGTATCGCCGTCTACTCCATATATGAAGGAAAGGTCAGCATTACCGGCGCTGTTGCTGTTACGTAGATAGAACGCACCGTGACGATAGATACCAACGGTATCAGTGCCATCGCCGTTCCAGTCACCTACGAGCGGTATGTCGCCGTCCACTCCATATATGAAGGACATGTCGGCACTCCCGGCACTGTTGCTGTTACGTAGATAAAACGCACCATGACGATAGATACCAACTGTATCAACGCCATCGCCATTCCAGTCACCTACGAGTGGTATATCGCCGTCCACTCCGTATATGAAGGAAAGGTCAGCATTACCGGCACTGTTGCTGTTACGTAGATAGAACGAACCATTACGATAGATACCAACGGTATCAGTGCCAGTCCCAGCCCCTCCTCCAGTGACCGTTATCGAACCACTCGTTGTCGTTGGGGTTACTAAACTACCATCTTGATAATTCAGGTCGGCAGATGAAAAAGTCAGGCTGGTCGTACCTGCTGAGATGCCTGTGAATATTATATTCATAAGCGTCGCACTGCTTGTTCCAGAAGCAGTTGTTGATGCAACAGCCGCAAATACAAAGCCTGCTGTGTTGTTGATATTAGTGGTGGGACCACCGAAGTCTCCACTTGAAACAGTGGCAGCATGTACGATGGCAGGGTTAAATACCACCCTTACTGACCCTCCTGCGACAAGGTTAGCATTTCCAACCACAACCGGCACTGTTACGTTAGAACCCGCTGCAACTGTGAATGTTCCTACACTGACAGATTCACCCGCAGCAAAGGCTAAAGATGTACTTGCGGTAATTACCGCAAGTACCAGCAATATTTTATATGCAATTCTATTTTTCATACTTCCTCACTCTTTAAGGGTCCAGTCCTACAACCTTTCTAAGTAACAGGGTTGCATCTCCTGAATCGAGTCTTCCATTATGATTCAGGTCGCCATTGAGTCCGCAATCGCCGCCGCCTACAGTTATCTTCCCGTTTACTTCTGTGGGCGCCACCAGGATCGTTCCGCTTGCATCGTTTAAAGATGAACCAGCGATACTCAGGACACTTGATCCGGTTGCTACTCCTCTGAAGGTCACTGTCGCAAGAGTTGCACTGCTCATTCCAACAGCATCTGTTCTTGCAACTGCAATCGTAACTGTGCCTGCTATATTATCGATGTTTGCCACCGGGGTCAAAAAGTCTCCCGCCGTTACAGAATCCACTGTAACTGTGGATGGGTCAAACGTTATTGTAGTTTGGGCGCCTGCCACATCGCTGCCGTTTATAAGTTGGACAGGTACAGCTTTTGTTTCAGCCACGGCGACGGTGTAATTATTTGCGATTTTTACAACCCTGCCGGTTGCTACTCCCCTAACTGTTATGGAAACTGTCTGTTCACCGATCAAGCCTCCATCTGCGATTGCCTGTATTTTGAAATTATACAATCCCTCAGGTGTATCGGCTGGTGGGGTGACTGTTACAGTAAATGTCTTAGTCAGTCCACTGGATGGTATTGTAAAGTTGGTGAATGATACAGGATTGGTTGATATCCAGCTTGCATACGAACTTGGTACTGTCACCAGGGAGAGCGTATCTATGTTTGAAGCTGATGTATTGGTCAGGTTTAGAATGGCATTTGCCAGACCTGTGCCATCTGTTGCTATTGTATATAATCCTCCACCTGTCCTGTTGACCCAGTTATTCCAAAGAGTTGAATCAGAACTGGAACTGCCAGAATTATGCACTTCCAGAAGTATCACGTTATTACTCTTCATGGCTGCGAGTACGTCCTGAAGGTCAAGATCGTCATTTCCTACACCTATCTGGGTTGGGTCTATCGTAACATCCATGATCTCATTACGTCCAGGGTCTCCTCCTGTTGAGCATACATTGGTACTGGTAGTATATGTTCCATATAGGCATAAGGTTGAACTAGTTCCTGATATCCCTTCGAACAGGTTGTCATCGTGTGGAACACTATCTCCAAAATGGACAAATAGTTTCTTAGCACCAGAACGCCATCCTACTCTCGTATCAGCATAGCTTTCATAAAAAACACGTGTATAGTCCTCAGGACCGTCATATCCATTACCAATCTCTAAAACCATTTATTGCGTTCTTTACCGCAGTCCTGTTACTTGTAATTGACTGATTGAGGCCATAGGCATAGTCGCCAGAAAAAGCACTACCATATGTAGTAGAGTATCCGAATGAATTATAAGTGCCCGGATAATCCATGTGCGATGTTACCCCATAGTTAGCATCTGTAATCACAGTATCAAGCCGTGTCATAATGTCAATTGCCTGCATCTGGGCAGTACTTAAAGTTCCACTCATACTTCCTGTAAGATCAAAAGAAAATATTACGTCTGCCTTAGGTATTGAGCCGGTCAAACTTACTATCTTGGTTTCGATTGTAGAATTACCAGGCGTAAGCGTCGCGGTCAAAGTCGTAGGCGAAACCGACGTCAGATGGATATCTTTTATTAAAACGGCTGATTCTTTTACGGCTGGTGGTATAAAGGGTTTGGGCGCATCATTACTTGCGTAGCCAACACCAGAGCCTGAATCAGCAACTGCTTGTACTCCAATACCGATGAAAACTGTCAAAATCATCAGTGTCACGATCATAATCTTGTTTATTTTTGATTTGTTTTTTACCATATTCAACTCACCTCATTCAAGGCAGACGAATTTGATATATTCAATGAAGAGAATAACTCAAAACTTCCCCTTGAGTCTTCTGCAAAAACTTCGTAAGTATTGATAGGGCGAAATTTTTGACCAACATAATAATTATGATACTAACATACTTATAGGTTTCGTTTGTCTTTTTTTGTGAACAAGAAACAACGTAAAACATGATTGAGAATTGACGCCAATTGATAATTCTGATAGTGATGTCAGAATATTCCTATGTTAGCTAATCTGTTTATAATCTGTTTTACAGGACATTGTTTTTCTTTCCGATTGGCAATTGTTGCTACCCAATGAAAACATATTTTTGTTATTCCCAGCCTGCAGGCAGAAATATGATATGGATTTATTTCACTAAATTTCAACTGCATGGGCTACCAATCCAATATTACAATCTTAAAGAATAAAAAATTATGCACATATCACAATATGTTCATGCATAACGGTCAAAAATATATAAAAAAAAATGTGGGGAAAAATCCCCCGCATATTGTTATATCCTACTGTCCGTCCCAGTCGCCCGCCAGAGGTATATCGCCGTCTATTCCATATATGAAGGAAAGGTCAGCATTCCCTGCACTGTTGCTGTTCCTGAGATAGAACGCACCGTGACGATAGATACCAACGGTATCAGTGCCATCGCCGTTCCAGTCGCCTACGATGGGTGTATCGCGGTCTATTCCATAAATGAAGGCTGAGCTGGCATTGCCTGCATCGTTGCTGTTCCTGAGATAGAACGAACCATGACGATAGATACCGACGGTGTCAGTGCCATCGCCGTCCCAGTCACCGACGAGAGGTGTATCACCGTCAATTCCATATACGAAAGACAGGTCAGCACTCCCGGCACTGTTGTTGTTCTTGAGATAGAACGAACCATGACGATAGATACCGACGGTGTCAGTGCCATCGCCGTTCCAGTCACCTACGAGTGGTATATCGCCGTCTATTCCATATATGAAGGCTGAGTTGGCATTGCCTGCATCATTGCTGTTCCTGAGATAGAACGAACCATGACGACAGATACCAACGGTATCAGCGCCATCGCCGTTCCAGTCGCCTACAAGTGGTATATCGCCGTCTATTCCATATATGAAGGCTGAGTCGGCATTGCCTGCATCGTTGCTGTTCCTGAGATAAAAAGCACCGTGGCGATAGATACCAACAGTTTCGGTTCCCACTACTATTTCTGCTTCTTCGGCAGTAATATTTATTATTCCATCATTATAGCCACTCTTGTTTACAGTTGCTGTTATTGTGCCTTTGCTTGTGGCATTCATTCTTAAAACAGCGAGTCCACTGGTATTTGTGTTGACGCTGCCAGTTGCTACTCCTCCCAGGGTTATTTTCGCATTGGCTATCGCAATACCACTACTGGTCACATTAAAGGTTACACTTGCTGCCGTGCCTGCTTTTACATTTGCATGGGTTGCGGATACGGTCAAAGCAGGGGCCAGTATTTCTGCTGTATTTACAGTAATGGTTGTTGTTCCATCAGTATAGCCACCCAGGTTTGCAGTTGCTGTTATTTTGCCTGCGCTTGTGGCATTCATGCCTATAACAGCGAATCCGCTGGCATTTGTGATGCCGCTACCGGTTGCAACTCCACTCAGTGTTACTGCCGCATTGGGTACAGCAATACCACTACTGGTCACATCAAAGGTCACACTTGTTGGCGTACCTGCTCTTACAGTGGCAGGAGTTGCGGATACTGTCAATGCCGGGATCGATATTTCTGCTGACTTTGCAGTAATACCTGTTGTTCCGTCAGTATAGCCACTCAGGCTTGCGGTTGCTGTTATTGTACCTGAGCTTATGGCGTTCACGCTTATAACAGTGAGTCCGCTGGAATCTGTGATACCGCTACCGGTTGCTACTCCGCTCAGTGTTACTATCGCATTGTTTATCGCAAAACCATTACTGGCCACATTGAAGGTCACAGTTGTTGGCGTGCCTGCTGTTACAGTAGCAGGAGTTGCGGATACGGTCAATGCCGGGATTGGCGCTGTCGTGAACGTGACGTCAGTCGTATTCACTAAACCAAGTGCAACTGCCTGAATTGTGTAAGTTCCAGCCGTTGCAGATGTAACTTTTACTCCAGCATAACCCGTTGCATTGAAAGTGAACGATGTTGCGCTAAACGTCAGGCCACTTATTGAAGATATAACACCTGTCCGGGTGCTTATTACCGCATCATTATAGATTGCAGCCTTGTTATTCAACGAATCATATGCCTGAATGGTAATGTTTATTGTTCCATTGACTACCACCGAAGAGATGTCAGGTGTCACAACAAACTTTGTTGCATTGCCGGAGAAGGTCAATGTTGTTGCTGCGGGGCTCAAACCTGCAACATATACTGTAACTGTAACATCACCAGCTGTTGATGAAGTCAGGTTGGTTGAACCCTGGCCTCCAGAAGAATTAACCGAACTGGCGCTGAGGGATCCTCCTGTTGAGACCAGATTAATATTTGTGCCGTCAATACCAATCAAGTTTCCGTCATTATCTGTAAGATTTACGGTCAAGCTGATATTGGTATTTACTGCTGCCCCTGTGGAACCTGGCGTTATTGTCACACGGGTTGCTCCACTTGTCGATACAAGAACACTATCTGTGAAATTAGTGAAAAGACCTGGCAACTGGCCGGTCTCATTCTTATATACGGCAAATGTCAGGGTTGCACTGCCTGCAGTGGTAGAGTTGATCATATAAAGCATTGAGCCGATTCCACTTGATGTTGTTATAACCGCATAGTTGTTGACGACTGTTGAATTTACTGTCATGTTCCCAAGAGTCGTATCGGTCGTTGAAACATTTACCTTAATTGCGCTTGTGTTCACATTGTCATATGCATCATATACCGTAACGTTATATGTGACATTTGCACCTTTAATATTTGTAAGACCCTTGCTTGCCGGCGATACAACCAGTACTGCCGCATCGCCCGGCGATACGGTAATCGTTTGTTCTGATGTACCAACTTGTTTGATGTCACCCAGTTCATCAATGACTGTTGCATTAATCGAATGAACGCCACTGGCATTGGAGGCCCTGAATGTAACTGTTGCAATACCTGTACTGTTCGTATCGGCTGTTACAATAGTGCCTTTCGCTACACTGTTAAGGGTACTTGTCAAGTCACCTGAGGTGATATTGAACGATACTGTCGTCCCTGCTGGCATTACTGTGCCTGCATAATCATGAAGGGTAGCATACACTGTTATATTATCGCCTGCCCTTGCTGTAGGATTAACAACCAATTCACTGTTCACATTATTAACGATAGCTGTTGTTGAAACAGTCACCAATCCTTCACGACCGGTGGAGTCTGTTGCAGTTATAACTGCATTTCCTGCAACATTTGTTGTTGAAATAGTAATAATAGCGATACCGCTGGCGTTGGTCGTGGCAGTTTGTCCCGCCACATTCAAAACAGTTGTGTTATCTGAATTGAAGGTGATAACTTCATTGGGCACAGTAAGCGCATTTCCTGAAGCATCCCTCAACTGTGCAGAAATGTTAATTATACCCAGGCTATTGGCACCATTGTTTGCATGTGATGTATTACCGGTCTTGTTTGTTGTAACAAGCATATCGCTAACAGCCCCCATGAAAGACAAATTTGTGATTATGCAGGCAGGGGAGAAGAACACAGCTGTTGCCTTCAATGTAACAACCTCATCGACAGTATTATTGACATATGCTACATAATTGTTCACATTTGCATTTGTAATTACTACTGAAGTGGTGTCAAGGTAAGCACTTACCGGAGGCGGCGTTGGCAAACTCAGTGATAAATTGAACTTGATCCCAAGGCCAAGTCCATCGGTTCCTCCAAGTTGTGTCGCATTTGTCGGGAAACTATCACCGGTGAGCTTTGATGCATCGACCAGGTTATTATAGGCATCAGCAACCGAGATTTTAACTTGCAGTGAATTTGTGAGTGTGCTAAGAGGCATTGAACTGTTGAATAACAGCTTATACGGCCTGTTTGGCACTACTGCCTGTGTTGCCGTAGCGTTTGTTGTGACAGATGAAGAGTTAAAATTTATTGCAATCGTCTCTGCAACATTGTCTGTAACTGAAATACTCTTTGAGCCATTATCAGCAGCCACAAATGTATATGATGCCAGGTTCAAAGTACCGCTGCCATTGACTGATATTGTCATTGTTCCATTGAAACCTGTATCCAGGACACCATTGGCGTCAGTGGCATTGATATTAAAGACTGTAGCCACGCCTGCAACCATACTCGCCGGGGTAACAGCAGCGCCGTTTCTGTCTGTTAAGTTGCCATAGGTTGTTGAATTAATGGTAAGTTTAGTTGCAACTGCATTAAATGTTGCATCAGTCGAACGTAAGACGCTGTCGTTATCTGGATATTTCGCATAGATGGTATCGCCATCCGAGACTCCCAGCGTTGTTCCGCTTGAAGCGCTGCCGAAAGTGAACGTGCCATTGAAAATGCCTGAATTTACATCAGTTTCGGTCAGTGTCAAGGTAAGGTTTGTTGAAGTCGTTGAACTGGTGAGATTCACGGTCAGGGTTTGGTTCGAATTTATAATTGTATTCATATCGAAATCATTGACCGATACGGTTGCTGTGCCAGATACATAAGCGGTGCTGTTAAGTGTAATAACCGCAGTTGTGTTAGCAGCGGTAAAGGTCTCAGTCACCGTGTTATCCAGGTCTGCATCATTTGTATTATTAACAAGATCAGTAACACCACCTGCATCTATATCCAATACTATTGCTCCACCGTCGCCGCCATTCATTCCAGAGATGTTAAATGCTGCTGCTCTCTGTTCTTCGGTTAGCGTGAAGGATAATATTGTTCCATTAGTAACCGTTGTTGTTGCATCTGTTAGATTTACATCATTTGTGCCGGAAATATTGTCCAGATGGAACTTTGATGCATTTGTTAAATCTGCATATATGGTTTCACTGAATGTGATATTTAATACACCAGTGTCATAATTCAAAGTTGCAGATGTCACGGTTGGTTTGACATAGTCGGATGCAATTGCAGTTGCACCATCTGCAACTTCGTTTTGTGCCGCAGATACATCTTTAACGGTTCCTGAAGCAGCAACATATGAGACAGCGGGTGTTGAATTTGTGCTTGTCAAACCTGTTGTCGTTATTGTTAATGTAATGCTTGAAGCCGGATCGGTTACTGAATTGACTGTTGCGCCTCCAACTGTCCATGCCGCTGTTGCCGTGTCGGCTGCATCAACTGGTTCGCTGAAGGTCAGGACTATTGTGTTCAAGGCAGTTCTTGCAGCGGTAAAGGTCGGAGGGACCTTGTCGGATGCATTTGCAGTCGAACCGTCTTTTACTTCATTTTTTGCTGGAGATACATCTTTAACAGTTCCTGATGCAGCAACGTATGAGACGGAAGGTGTTGAACTTGTGTTTGTCAAACCTGTTGTTGTCAGTGTTAATGTGGTGCTTGAAGCAGGATCGGTTACTGAAATGACTGTTGCGCCTGCAACCGTCCATGCCGCAGTTGCCATGTCTGCTGCATCAACTGGTTCGCTGAAGGTCAGGACTATTGTGTTCAGGGCAGTTCGTGCAGCGATGAATGTTGGGGTCTGTCCATCTGCAATTGCAATAGAAGCAGCATGTCCAATTATTGTATTAGTATCTCCATTATCGTCTTTTACACCTGAAGATTCAACATACAAACCCCACGATGCATTATACGATTTATTAGTGTCGCTAAAGGGTGTCCCCGCAAAAACTAGAGTAATATTTCCAGGGGATGTAGCCTTAGTGAGAACTACGCCCGTTGAATTTAATGGAGTTGCTCCATTGTCACCTACATCAATATGCCACTTGGTATAATTTATAGAATCAAGCTCTCCATCATTTTCATCAAAAGTTACTACCACTTTATTCGAAGTTGTGATTCTTGCATCAGCAATAGTAATGTCTGCCGCCGCGTCCGCCGGCCCCACAGCAATCCCTAAAAGCAGCAGTGTCAGAAGCACAGTTAATATATTTTTAAAACCATTCGTTTTTTTATTCATAATATTAATTTCCTTGTTTTTTTATTAATATACTTTGATATTTTGAGTGAAACGCGCCATAGCCGCTATAAAGTAGCTGCAAAAGTCGAATCACCCGGTGAGGTCACGCAGTTTGGTCGAGCCGCAATTTAAACCTTATTACAAATATCATGCTCATTGAATTTATTAAAATGTTTTAGTCACCGCTTGTTATTGATTTATATCGAATATCTACCAATTATTTAGAATGAGGAAAATTTTTTGGGAAAAGATACTTTTGTAAATACATCTTTCTACGTCGTAGATTTTGCCACCGACTGCGCTGCGATTATCTCCCCACTTTAAAAGTAGTCTAACTCATGCCATTATTTTAAAAATTGGATTTTGTCATTTTTTTCTATTTAAGGACAAGGTAAACAATATAAATATTACAATGCCTGCTTCAAATCCAGATGTTTTTTTCGTTTCTACAGGCAAGACTGCAGTTTCGTTGGGCCGCTTTAAGCCACCCTGTGTTGATGCCGCTGGTGGAGTCGATGGCTGCGTGGTTTTTATCGTTGCCTGCCCTGAAGTCGGAACCGGTGAAGGCACAGAACTTTGCGTTTTCTGTGGAGTTGCCTGGACTATTACCGGTGCTTGCGATGCCGATGCTCCTACTGTTATCGAACCGTTTTTAGCAACAGGAGTGTATAAATTACCTTTTATATCATTGAAATAATAATCGTTTTCAATCGTAAGATCACTTTTACCCGCCCCAACACCACGGAATTTGATGATTCCAAGTATTGCTTCATTTTTACCTGTGCCGGTAGCAAGAGCCGATGAAACTTCCACAAACGTGCCTGAACTGTCAACCTTTGTGATCGGGGCGCCAAAATCCCCGGGCAAAAAACCAACACAAACGATCACGGAAGAATTATAGCCAACCGTTACTTTGCCACCGGCAACATCTGCCGCGTTATTAATTACAATAGGAACTTCGACCACCGAGTTCACATTTATGTCATATGATCCAAGACTCACGGATTCGCCAGCCCCTTGCGCTGAGGAGATTAGAACAATAAATAATATCATAATTACATATTTTCTCATATTTTCACTCCCAGCACCTGGGTATGTCCAGGCCGACTATGTCTCTTAATACTAAAGTGGCATCACCTGCGTCTATTATACCGTTGCAGTTCATGTCGCCTATTGGCAATATGGGCAGGTATTCCGGAGGAGTTGGTAATTCGACGAGGTATCCGAGCATTAAAGTCGTATCCCCTGTATCGCGGATGCCATTCCTGTTAACGTCGCCTCTTATTTCGGTTGCATTCAAATTCAATCTAATAGGAATTGCAGCATAATCTTCCGTTGAATCCTGAATAGTAAATACCAGGTCTGTTAAATTCTGGGTTAGTTGAGAGCCATTTATTGTAACGTTTACCTGTTTTGTCTGTCCCGGACTCAACGAAATTGAGGTTTCGTCAACTGACGCTCCACTCCACGGAGCCGTGTCTGTAAAGTTGATTGTAAGATTGTAGCTCTCGAAGCCTCCGTTATTTTTAATAAATATGCCAAAATTGGGATAACTTTTGAGATATTGCTGGATATCTATATTTTCCAGCTTCTCCCATGCCTTGTTAAGCTGTGGATTATTATGTGCTGATTCAAATCGGGTTTCCTGCCATTGGGTTCCATCATAATACTCAAGAAGAAGATCGAGATCATTTGATGGATTCACCCACTGCAGGGTTACATTCATGTACCTCGTATTATTAAGATTCATCCCGCTTGCGATAACATCCCATTCACGTGAATAAAACGAGCCGGTGTTGGCTATTATACCTTTTGAAAAGTAATTCCTGCCTGGCATCAGTTTTTTAACATTCAAACTCATATCCGACTTTGCAATAGCATCATTGTTGATAGAGAATGTGATATTCTTTATCTCATTATTTGTTATGACCCTTTGTGCTATTGATGGTGTTACCTCAAGCTTCCCTTTTGATCCCGATGGATAAGATACATTCAAATTGTAACTTTCGATATTGTTTAAGCTATATGCATGTACTGCTAACCAGTATTCATCGTATACCATATTACTGAGAGAAACATGTTCTGATACACCGTAACCTAATATTGAATAATTCAGGAGATCGCCGTTCGGGGCAAAAAGGAACAAGTCAAGGTCGTCCCTGCCGTCTGTCCAGTTGAGATAGGCATTAAGGGTAGTGCCATTGTATGATTTTAGTTTATAGTATATCAAATCACTGGTAGAAGCGGTACCATAATTTACGGTTCCCTGAATTGAACCACTTCCCATCATCGGTACCGTGATAACTACAGGGATCCTGAGCGTTCCATATGTTGAGTTAGATACTATCAAAGTTGTTCCATATATTGCGGGTTTTACTCCAGCTGGTGGAGTAAAGGTTATATTGATGGTTTTGATGCTGCCGGCATCTACAATTTCATAACCGGGAAGGGTAAAACTCGATAATGGAATGCTATTTTCTTTTCCAATATCTGTCATTGTTTCAAGTGAAAAGGTAAAATTGACCGGTTGGGTGTTATTGTTGTTCAATGCCAGACTTCCAATCGTGCTAAAACCCGGAAGTACGCTTTCTTCCCACCTGTCGTCGCCATTGATTCCTGCGCTGATGTTGTATGTAAATGCATTTGCGAGGTTTATTATTCCTGCACCTTTCTCAAATACATGATAATTTGAACTGGTAAGATCGCTTGCAGTATGCATCAGCATAGCTCGAACTTGTGCCGGAGTAAAAGCCGGATTTTTCTGGAGAATAAGAGCCGCTGAACCAGAAACCATCGGTGTTGCCATGGAAGTGCCGGACAGACTGTTATACCCGGAGGGGTCACAAAGTTCGCAGGTGCCTGTCGGAACTGTGGAGAGTATGTTAACACCGGGTGCAACAACTTCAGGGTCAAGCCTTCCAAAGGCAGAAGGTCCGCGGCTGCTGAAAGGAGCTATCTTATCATCTGAAATCGTTACTGTGCCGGAGCTATCTGAAGCGCCAACTGTTATCACTTTCCTGGCAGAGGCCGGAGAATCTATTGAACTTGTGCCAGGTCCTTCGTTTCCTGCTGCTACTACCACCACCACGCCTTTTTCCACAGCAGAGTCGGATACGATGGAGTCTATATCTGCGAATTCATCGTTTGGCACAGCTGTGCCGCCAAAAGACATACTTATTATGTTGGCCCCGTGGGCTATGCTCCAGTCGATTCCTGCGATTATGTTTGAGGTGCTACCCATTCCTGCGCTGTTCAATACCTTGACTGCAAATAATGTGGCACCTGGCGCCACACCTTTTAGTCCGCCGTTCGCTGCCACGATTCCTGCCACATGGGTACCGTGTCCATTGTCATCTATAGGGTTTTCGTTATTGTTCACAAAATCGTATCCATCTGCCACCTTTTTTCCAGGGCCAAACCCTCCCCCAAGGTCTGGATGATTGTAGTCTATGCCTGTATCTATAATCGCGACTTTGATGCCTGTCCCAGTGTACCCATACGTATTCCACACATAGTTCGCTCCTATCGCCTGCGTGGATCGTGTCAATAAAATACCAGGTTCTGGCAAAGGCTGCGGGGGAAGCGACACAATCTGATCATAGTATATTTTTCCGACTTCGGGCATCTTTGATAGGCTGGAAATTTTTGCAGCCGGTATTTTTGCTGAAAATGCATCTATGAATTCATATTTATGTCCTATTTTTCCGCCATTTGATTCTACTGTTGATGAAAGCAAAGACCGGACTGACATCTTTGATGTTATTTTATCAGTTTTTTTCATGAAAATGATCACAGGAATATCATCTTGTGGTATTGCATTTGCGATTTTCTGATTTAGAGTTGAACTTATTTTTTCATTTGATAAATTGGGTATTATATGGTTATTTAATAAGTCATCCTTCATATCGCTTTGATTAGTTTTAGCGCAAACCATGCTTATCGCCAAAACTAAGACCAGTATAGTTAATGACAATTTATTCAACATTGAGTAATTCTATTACCTTCTTACCTTATTTGTCTTCGCTTTCTCTCATTACTTTTAACGATAGTTCTGAGAAACTTCGATTCTTTTTTAAAAAAGCTTTGCAGTGACAAATTAGTCTATGACATTAACAAATTACTATAAAAAAAAATGTGGGGAAAAATCCCCACATACTGTATATATTTTACTGTCCGTCCCAGTTGCCTACGAGAGGTGTATCGGTGTTTATTCCATATACGAATGGCGTAATATCCGCATTGCCTGCAGTGTTGCTGTTCCTGAGGTAGAATGCACCGCTTCGGTAGATACCAACGGTATCTGTGCCAGAGCCAGTCCAGTCGCCTACAAGAGGTGTGTCAGTGCTGATTCCATATACGAATGGCGTAACATCAGCATTGCCTGCAGTGTTGCTATTCCTGAGGTAGAAAGTACCATCACGATAGACACCAACGGTATCTGTTCCATCGCCGTTCCAGTCACCTACGAGTGGTATATCGCCAGCTACTCCAAATACGAATGGCGTAACGTCAGCATTACCTGCATCGTTGCTATTCCTGAGATAGAAGGTACCATCACGATAGACACCAACGGTA
The DNA here is from genome assembly GCA_026552835.1 of Candidatus Methanoperedens sp. The sequence continues at coordinate 35,582 of JAPMTY010000125.1, read as the reverse complement.
TCTGTTCCATCGCCGTTCCAGTCACCTACTAGCGGTATATCGCCGGCTACTCCAAATACGAATGGCGTAACGTCAGCATTGCCAGCAGTGTTGCTGTTCCTGAGATAGAAAGCACCGGCACGATAGATACCAACGGTAGCAGTCCCATCGCCGTTCCAGTCACCTACGAGAGGTGTATCGGTGCTGAGTCCATATATGAATGGCGTAACGTCAGCATTGCCAGCACTGTTGCTGTTCCTGAGATAGAAAGCGCCGTCACGATAGATACCAACGGTATCATTGCCAACTATTTCTTCTGCAGTTACTGTTACAGTCGCAGTTCCATTCACACTACCGTTTGTTGCGGTTATTGTGGATGTACCTGCTGCAACTGCTGTGAACACGCCTGCGTTGGTGATTGTTCCCACCGAGGTATCGCTGCTGCTCCATGTTACTGTTACAGTGATTGCATTACCGAACTGGTCAAGCGTTGCTGCGGTGAAGTTTGCAGTGTCGCCTACAGTTACCGATGCGTTTGTCGGTGATACCGTTATTGTGGTCAATACAGGTGTTGCGGTTACTGTTACAGTCGCAGTTCCATTCACACTACCGTTTGTTGCGGTTATTGTGGATGTGCCCGCTGCCAGTGCCGTGAACACGCCTGCGTCGGTGATTGTTCCCACTGTGGTGTTGCTGCTGCTCCATGTTACTGTTGCAGTGATTGCATTACCACTCTGGTCTTTCGGCGCTGCGGTGAAGGTTGCATTGTTTCCTACAACTACCGATGTACTTGCCGGTGAGACCGTTATTGTGGTCAATACAGGGGTCCCTGCTCCCACGCCCTGCGGCATGTTAACAGTAACCGACTGGGTAGCCAATCCGGATATGAAGGCTGTGACCGTCGAGGATACTGCACTTGTTGTAGTATTGGCAGTCAAGATCACATTCAATAGTCCTGTGCTTGAATTGGTTGTGCCTGTTGATACCGACAATGTGCTGCCCGCGCTCACCGTGAAGATTACGGTGCTTGCCTGACCCACGCTATTTCCTGCAGAGTCCAATAGCTGCACTGTAATGTTGGTGTTGCGTATTCCCGCAGTACTGGGCGCGCCAACCGAGCTGTTCGTAATGGTGAAGCTTGAAGCAACACCTGTGAAGGTTACAGACGCGGTCTGTGTGGGAATTGACGTGTTGTCAATATCTGAAGCTGCCAGAGTGACGATTTCGACCGAACCTGATCCGTTGATCTGGACCTGGGCGAGACCGGTATTGTTTGTCTTTACAGTAATGCTTGTACCGTTGTTACTTGTGTTGAGGCCATCAGAACCCGCTTTCTGGAACATGCTTCCTCTGGTTATCAGGAAGGTTATATTCACATTAGGGCTTCCGATTGCTACTCCGCCTGAGGTAAGCTGCGCTGTTGCAACCACCGGGGAACCCTGGTCAGCATTCGCCGTTGTGGGCATGTTAGTCTTGTTCAGGCTTAACGTGAGCGAGTCCGGCACGCCTATGGTTATGGTTATATTTGTCAGGTTACCCGGGCTTCCTGGCAGGAGCAAATTCGTAACATTAGCCTGTAATACTACTGTTCCTGCAGTACTGCCTGCTGTGAAGTTAAAGTATGCTGTGCCCTTTTCATCGGTAAGCATGAAGGTCTTATCCAATGTACCCAATGTTGAACCTGTTATCACGCTGAACGTTATGTTCCTTCCAGTGTAGTTTACCGCGTTGCCGTACTGGTCCTTGATGCTAGCATTAAGGGCCGCCTTTGTGCCTGTTGCAAGTCCTGTCCTGTTCGCGATCAGTACTACCTGGTTCGCACTTCCGTTCGTTGTATCCACATTCACATTGGTGAACAGCGAATGATTGCTTGCTGAACTAATGTTGATTACACCAGTCCCGTTGCCTACTGTCGTGCCTGAGATATAGGTCACTGTTGCATAGCCTGATGCGTTTGTTACCGCTGAGGTCGCACTTAAACTGCCTGCGCCTTGCAAGGCAAAGTTAACTGTACTGCCAACTATGGCATGACCTCCGTCGTCGCTCAGGTTCGCCATTATAACTGTGCTGTTGCCTGCTACGAGGCTGTCTATGGTTACATTGGCTCCCGGTGAGACTATTCCTACGCCTACCACATCATCAACTGTATTGATTGAATTGTGGAAGGAATTGATATCCACGCTTGCATTAGCGCCCATCCTTCTTGGTGAACCTGTAGCGAAAGTTACGCTCACAGTATTCAGTGCGGTTGCTGTGGTTCCTGCTGTCGTCTGAATGTTGGAATTAAAGATCAAGCTGATTCCTGAAGTGGTGTTTGATGTCAGGGTGACATTGAACTGGCCGTTCGTATCTGTTGCTCCACTCAGGGGTGTTGCGGTAATCCCTTGTCCTGTTGTCTCAAATACATTTACAGCCAGACCGGATTTAAGTACAGCATTTCCGCTGGTATCGACTGCCTGCACGGTTATATTTACAGTATCAGAACCGTTTGCTACGAGGGACGCACTGGTTACGGCTGTGTTGCCGTTAATTCCCATCTTTGCCCCCGTGACAGCTGCCTGTGTGACTACTGCAATGTTCTGCTGAGCGTTATCCGCGAATGCAGATATGGTATGGGTTCCTGCTGAAGTGAAGGTAGCGATTGATATGGCATTGCCAGCTCCATCCATAGTAACTGATGACGGATTGAATGATACGTTCGCGTCACTTGAGAATGATATTGCCTTGGCCGCCAAAGCACTGCCATCCGGATTGAGCAAATGTGCCCTTATTTCTACACTGCTTCCACTTAATCCATCTGCAACCACATCACCACTCCTATTTGCTCCAAGTATTAACCTTGGGACAAAGAAAGTCAAGCTGTAATTAGTGGCTACGTTGGTGCTGTTATCTTGTGCGGAAATGGTCAATGTGTGCGCAGTTCCCTGTGTGGTGTTTCCTGCTGTTAGGTTTGCCAATGGACCCCACATAACATCTGATATAGATACTGTGGCGTTCCTAGTGTCATTATTAACAGTATTAGCTACCTTAACTAATGGTCCTACTTGCACCGGATTTTGATCGCCATAAGGCCAGACTCCATTGAGCAACAACTGCTTTACATTAGCTGTGCCTGAGTCTATTACAACATTTATGCTTGTGAAGTTGACACCTGAATTCAGAAGATTTGACTCATTCACCATGAACTGGATAGGGATACGTGTTGCATTTTGGGTCACGTTGAATATTTTATTGCTAGCATCGAACCTTGAACCAATTCCTGTGGAACCATTCAAGAAAGTCACGCTGTTTATGGTTGGCACCCTGGTATCACTAATTACCGTCAGGTTTACCAGAGTAAAGTTAGTACCCATACCATTCGTTTGATTAAATGCCGATACATTGATGCTATAAACACCTGCTGTGCTTGGCATTGTAACATTTGTAACATTTATATACAAAGTATTCAATCCGAGTCCAGAAGTGGCATTAAGTGTACCATTCCCTGGCATTGGGTATCCTCCAGTCAGGTTTAACAGGTTTGTTTGATTGAGACTGAAGATAATGGCATTGGAAGCCATCGTAACATTTGTACTTGATGTATTAAAACCATAATCCCTAGTATCTGTGAGATTATCCAAGTGAAGTGCAGAGTATCCTGCAGTTGCAAGGCTCGCATTTGTGTAGGTCGTTGGCAATGTAAACCCTGATGGGAAGACTATTGTAACATTAGTAAGGTTCGTTCGACCTCCAAATGTGAGTGATGAAGCATTGAACACAATTGAAAAGTTCAGCTCTACCCTCATATTGGTATAAGTTTGATTAACTGTATCATTACCTACTCTTGATGTAGTATTAACGAACACATTAACAGTTGAGTTGGGAGCTTGAGTCGCCCCATCTGAACCGATAAGGTCGTTAATAATATTAGCCGCACTCGCCGGCGCTGCCGCAAAACCTAAAAGCAGCAGTGCCAGAAGCACAGTTGTTATATTTTTAAAACTATTCGATTTTTTAGTCATAATTATTCATTTCCTCTCTTATTAGTCTCCTGTTTATTTTAAGTGAAACGCACCATTAGCCCCTGTAAAGAAGCCGCAAAAGCCGAATCATCCGAAGATGTTTAGCAATTTGGCCGAGCCACCATTTATACGATACGACTGTTTCTATTCTCCTTGCATGTATTAAAGTATTTTGGTGTAAGCCTTAACTCATTAATACGTGTATGCATCCGGATAGAATTTATTTCTGAACCATTTCCTCCTTCCCATCGATTCTAATGGGTTTGTACACTCATTATTATGTACACTATATTAAACCTTTTGTGGTCAAAATACGAAATGGCTTCACTAATTGTCGTGTTTGGGTTCACTTATAGTCGAACTTCAGGAAAATTGCCTGCTTATATATTAGTGAGGGTCTGCGCAAACTATGCTATATGAATTTATGGTACAGTAACTTTGTCAGACTTTTCAAAACTCAAAGCTTACGCCAGCCTCCATGCGATCATAGCGCTGGCAGGACAGGTTTGCATACCTTGTCACGGGAATGGCAAAATGAGGTTGGCTCGGAGAGTACTGACGCTCTGTTTCCTATTATTATTTTTTATAGACTTTTTTCCTATGTTCAACTATCCTAACAACAATTTTATCTGGATTATAATAGACATCGCATAAAGCTCGGTAATCACCAATTCGAATCTTGAATCCAAATTCATGCTCATTTAACAATTCCAATCCAATTCCAGTTTCGCCTGCCAACCTAATCTTTTTTACCACACGCGAGGAAATGTTTTTTGGAAGTTTTCTTAATTGAGAAACGGCTTTAGGATCCCAAAATATCTCGAAATTCATAAGAATTCGCTTTCAACCTCTTCCTGAGGTATCATCCTGGACATCGGAATTTTACGGGATTCCAATATCTGCTTTTTTATTTCATCCGAAAGTTTGAACTCATCTTCATCAAAAAAGATTCGAATTTTATTCATATCTTTTTTTATCAACATTAAGTCCTCATGGATTTTTTTAAGAGTAACACTTTCCATATATCTCACTTTCAATTGAACTTTACGACTTAAAAGGATTTGCATCTTATCTCTCTGCTGAGTTGAATAACGTCCTCGTTTTCTATCCTGCAACTCGCAAATAAGTGATCCAACAAACCCACGCCGCCAGCCACCATGCGACCATAGCACTGGCAGGACAAGTTTGCTTACCTTGTGACAGAAATAGTAAAAATGAGATTGCTTCAGTTAGCCTATCGGGCGCTGGAAATTTAATATTTAATATGGAATAATATTTTCCTCTAATCTGCTTTCATGGTTTCAGAAGATAACGAAAGGGAACCCTGGCTTTTTTTTAGAGACACAAACAAGAATGAAGGCCAGGAATATCAAATTTTCATCCGGGAATTCTGGCGCACGATAGGGGTTTGCGTTAAAAAAGAAAACGATGGCAAACCCAATTCGAAATATTTATTGAAGCTTTTGAACTTTTTGTTGCTAGCAATAAGCAGCACGATGATAGCAACAAAAATAAATCGGCTAACTATGATGATAGCATTAATAGCTTTAACGATGGCAATGATAGCATAAATGATAGTAATATTAGCAAAATTTAGCAAAATATAGCAATGATGTAGCAAGAATGAAAATGGAGATCGAATTATTAAGAGGAAAGAACGACCTGCTAAAGCTGCTACATCAGGAACAGGTGCCACATATCCAGACCCAAACGAATTTAAACTGCGCCGGTGCCGCCGCAATAAAAATGGTGGCAGCTCTGGAAAGAAACAACGAACTAACACGAACTGAAATGAACTCCGGGAGCGCGAGTTCGTATGGAGTTAGTACGAGTTCGTTGTTAAACTTTTTTCATACCTGAACTTAAAGCATAGCTGAAATTATCTTTGCGAACTTTGCGTCCTTTGCGGTGAGATTTCTCTGTTACTAGTGTCTTGTCAAGTGTCAATTAGCAACAAATAATCGAGATAAATTGATCTATAATCTTCCGACAAACGTCTGAAAAATGATGATTTGTGTTTCCTGAAGAAAATACATTGGTAGCTCTGGAAAAAGATTCTTTTGATTCTATGGAGTCTAAAGAAAACGAACCGCAGATAAACGCAGATGAACGCGGATTTGTAGTATCAAATCCATCGCATCTTATCGGTTCGTGGGATTTAGTGCTCCTTTTTTCTGATTTTCTCATGTATGATTGCTTCGGGAACGTGTCGGCGCGTGGGGGAATATTATTTTGGTGTTATTATTTTTCAAAAACCGTAGCATTAAATCTGCGTTTATCTGCGTTCATCCGCGGCTAATTTCTTCAAAGGCTGAAAATAGTAAATTCATGCATGCGCTGGATTGCGCCGCATCCTTATACTGCTTATGTTATGTTTTCCATAAAACAATCGATCACGTTTGTTTTTATATGATTTGGATAAGACTGTAATAATCTCGATATCATTTGACAATTTAGCCTTGACACGACACTAGCATCACATTTCCTCGATCTTCTTTTGCTTATGAGGGACGAATCCATTTCTTCATCAAAAGTCACTTCAGCATTTGTTTGTGCTCCCAATCAAACACCTTTTATATATAAGACCCAGATTCAGACTTAAATTATAACCGGGATATGCAGAATAATCAATCAAAGGTCAATAATACGCTGGCAGTATTGGTACTTTATGAAACAAGATTAGAACATTGCGAATCTTTTTTGTCATTAAGCAAAAATCTTAAAAATTCCGGATCAAAGATGGATATAATAGTCTATGATAACAGCCCGAAACCAGTATATGAAAAAGAAGCCCGTTTTGAGAACTGGATTATCCATTATATCCACGACAGGTCAAATCCGGGAGTCAGTAAAGCATACAATGAAGGATTTAAGATCGGCAAAGAACTGAATAAAAAATGGCTTTTACTTCTTGATCAGGACACCACATTCCCGCAAGACGCTTTGGCAAAGTATTTTGACGCCATGAATTCCTATAAAAATTCTGTCCTGTTCGCCCCTGTTTTGATGTTAAATGATAAAATATATTCACCGTCAGGATATTACCTGAAAAGGGGCTTTCATTTAAAAAGCATAAATGCAGGATTTAACTCAATAAAAAACAGGACGCTCTTAAACAGCGGCATGTGCATAAGCCTGGCTGCTTTTGAAAAAATCGGGGGTTTTAACGAAAAAATTAAACTTTACTTCAGTGATTATAATTTTATTGATAAATACAGAAGGCATTTCGTAAGTTTCATAGTTGTAGATACAATATGTGAACATAAGATGTTCACAATAGAAAATAAAAACGCAGAGAGTTTATTAAATAGGTTTATGTATTACTGTGAAGGTGCAAGAAATTCAAGTGAAAATTACACCGACTTTAGCTTATATTTTTCTTTTGCATTCTTAAGAGCGATAAAACTGTCAATAACATTTAAGACTTTTGGATTTATCAAAATTTTTTACATCCATTTCTTGAAAAATAAAGGGTCATGAAAACATGAGTAAAATCTCGGTTTGTATGGCTACATATAACGGTGAAAAATATATTCACCTTCAATTGGGATCAATATTGGATCAAATTGGTGAAAATGATGAGATAATAATCTCCGACGATTCTTCGACAGATAACACCGTAAATATTATCAAGACTTTTAATGATAAAAGAATAAAATTGTTTGAAAATAACAGGTTTTTCAATCCGATCCATAATTTTGAAAACGCCCTGGAAAAAGCTAAAGGAGATATAATTTTTTTATCTGACCAGGATGACATCTGGCTCGAAAACAAAGTAAAAATTATGATTGGATTATTGCACCAATATGATCTGGTCGTAAGTGATTGCATCATCATCAATGAAAATGAAGATATCCTGAATGAATCATTTTTCAGGATCAGGGGATCAAAAAAAGGACTTCTGAATAACCTTCTGAAAAATTCATATATGGGATGCTGCATGGCTTTTAATCGCAGGATACTTGATATCGCACTCCCTTTTCCGGATAATATTCCGATGCATGATATGTGGATAGGGATGATCGGCGAACTTTATGGGAAGACTTATTTCTGTGATCAGAAATTGATAAAATACCGGCGGCATGAAAATAGCGCATCACCAACTTGCGGACCAAGCCCATATACTATTATTGATAAAATCAGTTTCAGGGCAAATTTACTATTAAGAATCGCTGCAAGGCTTTTAGAGAGGCGAACAAAAAATGAAGTATGACCTGACAGCTTCCATCGTAACCTGTAGAAATGATCCTGCAATTCTACAAAAAGCAATTAATAGTTTCTTAAATACCGAATTGTCAGTCAGGCTGATAGTTATTGACAATTCGCCCGATGATAATTTAAGACAAATCTGTAATGACAATAGGATCGAATATGTTTTTAATAATGCGAACATTGGTTTTGGAGCCGGTCATAATATCGCTATCCGCAGAATCCAGGAGCTTTCAAAATATCATCTGGTATTAAATCCTGATATTTATTTTTCAAGAGGCAATCTGGAAAAATTATATAATTTTATAGAGAGCAATAACGATGTAGGGCTGGTAATGCCAAAAATTCTCTATCCTGACGGTTCGCTGCAATATCTCTGTAAAAAATTACCCACTCCTTTTGACTTGATACTGCGAAGATTTATACCGTCTTTTTTAAAGCCATTGTTCCGGAAAAGGTTAGACAGCTTTGAATTTAAAGACAGGGACTATAATGAGATCATGTCGGTACCCGGTTTATCCGGTTGTTTTATGTTCATAAGAACCGGTATTTTTAAAGAGATCGGCATGTTCGATGAACGATTTTTTATGTACGCTGAAGATACGGATCTATGCAGGAGGATTGGTAATAAATATAAAACAATGTACTACCCCGAAGCTGTTATTTACCATGAATATGCAAAAGGATCATATAAAAGCAATAAACTTTTGATGGTTCACATCAATTCAGCTATAAAATATTTTAACAAATGGGGATGGTTCTTTGATAAGGATCGAAATAAATAGATAAATTCATCCAGTCCATCCTGTTGCCCCTGCCAAAATAAGACCGGTGTTATAACCATCAGATATTTAACAACCAAAAGGCAAAGTACAGGTCATGCAATTTGGACTCCTGGTTCTGCTATCCATAATAAGTTTCATGCTTTGCTTTTTTATTTTGCCGATGTGGATCAGGAGGGCGATATCAAGAGGATTCGTAGGCAGGGATGTTCACAAACCGGATGGAAGAAATATCGCTGAGATGGGGGGGATAATAGTTGTTTTCAGCATCGGATTGTCAATCCTGCTTTATATCGCCTTTGATACTTTTTATTACAGGAATCCTGATTCGATCCCTGAGATCCTTGCAGCAGTTGCTAGCTTATTGATAGCAACAATAATCGGCATGATAGATGACATACTGGAATGGAGGATCGGAATAAAACAGAAAACAAAAGTATTGCTTAGCCTTCTTATTCCTTTGCCATTAATGATAATAAACGCCGGGCATAGTGAAATGACTTTTCCATTTATAGGAACCCAGGACCTTGGATTGCTTTATCCGCTACTGATAGTCCCAATAGCAATAATAGGCGCCTCGAATGCTTTTAATATGCTGGCTGGTTATAATGGATTGGAAGCCGGAATGGGTATAATAATATTCTCAACGCTTGGTTTTCTTTCTTATATTACTGGTGGAACAGAAGCTAGCATGATCGCTATCACATCAATTTCTGCTCTTATAGCATTCCTTCACTATAACAAAATTCCTGCTAAAGTTTTCCCGGGCGACACGTTAACTTATTCCATCGGAGCCCTTGTGGCAATAGTCGCAATACTGGGAAATTTAGAAAAATATGCAGCTATACTATTTTTTCTCTATTATATTGAATTTATCCTGAAAAAAAGGGGGAAATTCAAAAAACAATCTTACGGAGAACTTTTAAAGGATGGATCCCTTACCGTAAAAGATGGTATTTACAGTGTCCCTCATATCGCAATATTATTTTTGAGAAAGTTAAAAGGCAAAGCATACGAGAATGAAGTTGTTTTTGTAGTTTTGTTCATGCAGACAATCGTCGCACTGGTCACGCTTTATTCTTTCTATTATGGGAGATGATTTATGAGAATCCAGGGAAAACAAATTTACACAATTATAGCCCTGTTTTTTATCTTTATTCTGGCGTTATATCTTAGATGCCTTACCTGGGATAGTGTTTTTTTCAACGGGAAAGTATTCCTGATAGACCCGGACTCTTACTACCATATGCCACGGATCGTTGACTCCGTACGAAACCCTGTGAACCTGTTATTTGACAGGGAAATGGGATACCCGTATTTGTACGATAAAATGGTTGCTTTGATCGCACTTCTTACAGGTGGAGCGGGTATGACTGAGCACGAAATAGAAGTTATAGCTGCTATTTTCCCTGCTGTCATAGGTGCCCTGACCACCATTCCTTTATTCTTCATAGGCAGGGCATTATTCAATGAGACAGCAGGAATTTGGGCAGCATTCATTCTGGCAATAACGCCTTTGCATATAACTTTGACTTCCCTGGGTTATAACGATTATCATGGAACAAACGTCCTGCTTTCCCTTATTTCGTTCTTATTTCTGCTCCTGGCGCTTAAGAAAGCCAGGGAATCGGGAACCTTTTTTTCTAAGCCCATATTAATTTTTGCTTCAATTGGAGGCATATTTCTCGGTATGGAGATGCTGACGTGGCAAGGATCATATATATATTTCCTGCCAATTTTTTTATATGTGGCTTTTCAGTTATTCATAGATATTTACAATAAGAGACCAGTTGAATACACTGGTATAGCGGGATCAATATTCGCTTTTTCTTCATTAATCATAGTCCTGCCTTTTTATCTGATTAACGGTTGGGAAATAAATATTCCATTGTCTTTGGGTTTAGCCTTATTTCTTGTTTTTCTTGGAATATTAATTCTACCAAAGTTCAAAAACCGCAAGATCAGGATTGGGATCATACTATGCTTTATTATTTTCAGTTTGCTGGTATCAATAAAACTTTGGGAACAGTATAGTGACCTTTTCCTAAAATTTTCCAATTATTTGCAGGTAAGTGAAAACTTATATATATTCGAATTAAAACCACTTTTTTACCCGTCCGGCTTTTTTACCTTTGAACTCGCCTGGGAAGATTTTCTTTTTCCATTTTTCCTTTCTTTGATCGGTCTGGGATTTTTACTTCGCAAAATCCTGAAGAAAAAGGATTTTGGAGTGGAACTATTTGTGACATTGTATTTTGTAGATCTCTTTATTCTTGTTTCTTATTTGGTAAGGTTTGCCATTGATTTTGTACCAATGATGGCCCTGTTTTCAGGGTTTCTTTTTTCAGGAATTTATTATGCAAATATCTTTAAAAGTAAAAATAAAAGTAATAATAAAAATATTCTGGTATTGATAATTTTAACAATGCTTCTATTGAGTCCAAACCTGGTTGTTCTCGAAAAAAAAAATACAAATCCTTATTTCTCACCTGTTTGGATGGATTCAATGGTATGGATGAAAAATAACATACAAAGTGAAGGAAAAGTCATGAACTGGTGGAGTTATGGATACTGGATAAACTATTACGCCAAAAGGCAATCTGTCGCATACGCATATCCCAATGATGCAACTGCAAAATTTTTCACAGAAAACAACGAAACAATTGCTACCGGGATCATGGATAGCAACGGAGCTAAGTACGTAATCATATTCACACCTATGAGAGATTATCAAGGGCAGTATAAAAACATGATACTGTTGTCAGGGAAAAAATTTTCTGATTTTTTCATAATAAAGGATGATACTATCGAACCCACGATAAATTATTTTAATTCTACTTTAGCCCGCCTTTATTATGCCGATGGAAACGAAATAAATATTCTCAGTGATACGATCCCATCGCTGCAGCATTTCAGGTTAATCTACGAGTCTGGTGATTCCCAGGGAAAATTCAACGGGAATGATATCAAAGGAACGAAAATATATGAATACGTAAATGGAACAACTATTCATGGAAGAGCGCCAGAAGGAAAAATTGGCATTTCAACGACTATCATAACAAATCAGGGAAGAACTTTTGAATACGTTCAAACTTCATACTCAAATGGAAATTATTCTTTTACAATACCTTATTCAATTGATTCCCACTATCAAACAAACGCAGGTGAATATAGGATATCAATTGGGGATATGAATAAAACGATAACAGTAAATGAAGGAGATGTATTGGATGGAAACCAGATTGAATTTAATATATCCTGACCTCTTCATTACTCTATTTTAATTATCGGAAATTTTATGCTACTGCCATTATGATCTCATTTTGAAAGGGTATTTCATCCCTCTTTGGAGCACCGAAGGTTTCCTGGATCGACTGTAAGGCATCTTCATGTGTAGGAGCACTTGAAAATAACATGTAAATAGATGCCGGGTATTTCATTATCTTGCTTATTTTTTGAGGGTTTTTATTGCTTGATAAAAACATTGATATCAATTTAGCGTAGAAAATATTGATCTCCGGATCAACGCCTGTTATCTGTATTGATATCTGTCCGTTTTCACTGCCTAGATTTACGGTTATCGGCCAGTTCAGGAATGATATTTCTTCATTTATTACTTTATTCAAACTGGTTATATCATAACTATTTATGCTTTGATTCGAAAAAAGCTGGATCGCTTCATTTATTGGAGGAAGATTTCCTTTCTTATTAACTAATAACCACCTAAACATTGTCAAAGGTATGGTTATTCCATATATACGGTTCCTTGTCTCTTCCATTGCATGGTTTTTTTCCCTGAAAAGGTCTTTTGCAGTTTCAAGGCTTCCCATATTTTCTGTAACAAAACCAGTGAAATCGATGATATCCCGCATTGCTGCGGAGAGATTTCCCTGATGTTTCTTTAATAACGGATCGAGCATTTTCAAGTGCGTGTCGCTTATAGATACATTCTTTCTTAGCATATTTCCACCTTATTATATTATATCCATAAGAACCTGGGGCATTTTTTAGGGGCGTGGTATTTAAAGCACCTGGTTCTTATAATGATAATGATAATAATTGCTAATACTATTTAAATCTTGCCCCATTTTTCCGATTATTATCAGGCCTATGCGATAACCGCTTCTGTCTAAAAATTAGAAAAGCAGGATGAAATACCAACAATTTATAAACTGTTGTTGACAGGAGCCCGTGCTAAATTAGATATGCTCATAGTTACAACACTAATAACAGATTATGTTAACCCGAAGAGTCCAGCACGAACTGGAATTACTAAAAAGGCATATTATAATTTTGAAAAAAGTAATGGACAGCGGGCCTATCGGAATTATGAAATTATCACTGGAAACAGGTATCCCTGACCACCTTGTGAGGTATTCACTTCGTGTTCTTGAACAGGAGGGCCTGATCGCCCCTTCCACTCAGGGCGCTGTTGCTTCAAAATCAGCCATAGAAGCGTATTCTGGATTAAGGAAAGAGATAGAAAAGATAGGCGAGACCCTTGAGGATGTCAAGAGGATCGGATTCGAGTAATGGCAGGGGAAATAAGCGAACAAAAATATGAATATCTATACCATATAGCTGACGCCAAGTTCAGGGCTTATGGTTCAACAATGGAAGAAGCTTACGAGAATGCAGCACTTGCCATGTTCAATGTTATGATAAATACTTCAGGCCTTGGGGCGAGCGAATCGAAGGATATCGAGGTAGAGTCGCCCGATATAAAAGGACTTCTCGTTGAGTGGCTTGGCGAATTACTGTACTTGTTTGAAGTGGACGGCATCATATTCTCTGAATTCAAGATCATTTCGATCAAAAAAACAAAAGAGGGTTTTTCATTGAAAGGAAAGGCGTCAGGCGAACCTATTGACCTCTCGCGCCATAATTTTGATACGCAGGTGAAAGCTGTGACTTTCCATGATCTTCAGGTCGAGTCGGATAAGACAGGGAGATTTTGGGTCCAGGTCGTTGTTGATACATGAAATTGCACCAAACTTAATAACTTTGCGGGCATATTATTAAAACAGGAATTGAAGGAAAAAACCATGGTGCAAGAAAGTACAATAGATGCTGCAAGCATCCTTACGAAAGTTAATGATAATACATGGGATATTCCCATTACTTATAAACCCGGAATGAGGGTGCCGGGGCGTGTGTTTGTCTCAGAAAAATTACTTCGTGGACTTGAGCATGAAACACTTGAGCAGATATCAAATGTTGCAACGCTTCCTGGAATACAGAAATATGCAATGGCAATGCCCGACGCCCATTCAGGGTATGGGTTTCCCATCGGGGGAGTTGCTGCTTTTGACAGGGATACAGGAATAATAAGCCCTGGCGGGGTTGGATATGATATCAATTGCGGTGTGAGGATAATCAAGACAAATCTCACGGTCGATGAAGTGCGGCCCAAAATGTTGGAATTGATCGAGCTTCTTTTCCATGAAATCCCATCAGGCGTTGGCTCAAAGAGCAAACTTCGCGCTTCGGATAGTGAATTGACAGATGCTTTCCTGCACGGTGCCAAATGGGCAGTGGATAGCGGATATGGAGTAAAGGAAGATCTTGAACATTGTGAAGAGAATGGTTACATGAAGATCGCCGATCCATCCAAAATCGGGGAAAAGGCGCGTAAACGCGGGAAACCCCAATTCGGGACACTTGGCAGCGGCAATCATTTCCTTGAAGTGCAGTATGTGGATGAAGTATTTGACCCCGAAGTCGCAAAAGTTTTCGGTCTTGAAAAGGGACAGGTGACTATAATGATCCACTGCGGTTCGCGCGGCGCAGGTCACCAGATATGTGACGATTATCTAAAGATACTTGACAAAGCAACACGCAAGTACGGTATCGAGCTTCCCGACCGGCAGCTTGCTTGCGCTCCAGCCGAATCCCCGGAAGGCCAGGATTATTATAAAGCAATGGCATCCGGCGCTAATTATGCCTGGGCGAACAGGCAGGTCATCACCCACTGGGTACGTGAGGCATTTACACGCTTTTTCAGGCGCGATATGGATGACCTTGGAATGGATCTCATTTATGACGTGGCGCATAATGTGGCAAAACTTGAAGAGCATACAATCGATGGAGTAAAAAAGATGGTTTACGTCCATCGAAAGGGCGCAACGCGTGCATTTCCTCCAGGGCATCGCGATGTTCCTTCCGTTTACAGGAATGTGGGGCAGCCAGTTTTAATTCCGGGAAGTATGGGCACGCCGTCTTTTGTGTTGCACGGAACAGAAAAAGCCATGGAACTTACTTTCGGGAGCGCATGCCACGGAGCAGGCAGGGTTTCAAGCCGTGCAGCAGCAAAGAGGGAATTCCACGGTGAGACCATACAGAAGGAATTAGCGGCAAGAGGAATATCTGTCAGGGCTACGCATCCTTCAGTTATCGCGGAAGAAGCGCCAGGTGTTTATAAAGCAAGCGAAGATGTGGTTGATGTTGTGCATCAGCTTGGGATTGCAAGAAAAGTCGTAAAGCTCATGCCGTTGGGCGTGGCGAAAGGATAGTGAAAAAGCAGAGTTATTTTCTCTAAGTGCTTACTATGCACGGGGCTTTCTTGAACCTTCAGGCTTTTTCGCCCTTTCAAACTTCCATTTCTTGCTCAGATCCATCGTTGCATCAATACCCACTTTTGTCCCTATCCCATTCTCCGAGCGCGGGTCAAGGGTACTACCCCTGACATTCGGATAAATGTATATGTCCTCATCGCCCTTCACTCGTGTCGCTATCGCAAACTCGATATCGTTGGGATTAAAAATATCAATATCATCATCCACGATTATCACATGTTTCAGGCTCTTGTGCGCTGCGAATGTGGCATCGATGGCATTTTTTGCTTCATCGTCATTTGTTTTATGGATCTGCACCGCAGCATGGAAATAATAACATCCGCCTGGTGTCATGATAACATTCCTCACATCTGCAACCTTCTTGACTTCATTGAAAATAAGTGGTTCATAAGGGATTCCCATCATTATATGATGCTCACTCCCCGCTGGAAGAAGCGCGTGGTAAATCGGGTCGCGCCTATGTAATATTTTCGTGATATAGATCACAGGCTGCTTCCTGACAATGTCATATGTGCCGCTGATATCCACAAAAGGTCCTTCATCAACAAGCTCCGTGGGATGTATATATCCTTCAAGCACTATTTCTGCATGAGGGACTTTTACCCCGTTCTCCAGTTCAATTACTTCAAGCGGCTCACCCTGAAGCGCCGCTGCATAATTGAATTCCTTGCCTTCAGGAACACGTGTCGAGATGGCAAAAAGCGCAACAGGATCGATACCAATAACGATAGCAACCGGTAGAGGTTCACCGTTTTGCGCCGCTTTCTTGTGAAGGTTATACGTATGCCTGAATTCAACAAGCCGCGCTGCAAGCCGGTCTTTCCCGATTACCCTTAGCCTGTGGATCGAAGCATTCATCATGCCCTGATATTCGGAAACGACGACGCCTGCGGTAATATACGGAGCGCCGTCACCTTCAAAATGAGTGAGGATCGGTAGCTTATACAGGTCAGGTTTTTCAACTACTTCTTTTGTGGGTGAATTCCTGACAAGCTTAACTTCACCTTCCGGAGGGCATGATGAAAGATGCTCTATTATTTTTTCAGGTACAACGCCAAGAGCTTCTGCCAGCAAATCTCGCGATGAAAGGATGTTCATGACAACTTTAGAGCCATTCACATCCATAAAAAGAGTTGGTTCATTCCCCACCATTGAAGAAACTTCATAAACCGGCGATAGCGGCTCATTGATCTCTTTTAGATTGCCTTTGCTCTTGAGTGTTTCCAGAAATCCCCTGAAACTCATTCACGCCACCGCTTGTACAAATTATGCTCGATGTCAAGAAGGTCAAGAGCCCTGCCAGCCATAAAATCGATGATATCATCGAGAGTTTTTGGTTTCGGATAAAATGCCGGGCATGCAGGAAGAATTGATGCGCCGGCCTCCATTGCTTTTTTCATGTTCTCCACATGGATGAGATTAAGTGGCGTTTCCCTCGCCATCAATACCAGGGGGCGCTTCTCTTTCAGGCAGCAGTCGGCAGCTCTTGATATCAGCGTATCCGACATCCCGCTAGCTATAGAAGCAAGGGTTTTCATGCTGCATGGAGCAATGATCATGCCTCTTGACCTGTGCGAACCGCTGGCTATCGGGGCTGTAAAATCATAATCGTCATACACATTATCACCCAATTTCTCAACATCACTGACCGAAAGATCGGTTTCTATCTCAATGAGTTTCTTTGCAGAACCGGAAATGACAAGATGAGTTTCATAATTTTTCATTTGTTTTATGGCTTCAAGCAGCCTTATCCCATACTGGATACCTGAGGCTCCGCTTATCCCGATAATTATCTCATTCTTCATAGGCTATACTTTGTTTGCTTTATTTGAATAGTTTACTGAAAAAGTATTGAATCCAAAATCAGGATTTTATATAATGATAATAACAATTATTATTATATAAACAGATGGATATATTTAAGTAGATACAGTTCTTATGTTGCTTTGTGTGTGAAATTTTAAAAACAAAGGAAAAACAGGTTGTTAGTGTTAAGTCAATATTACAATTACTGGGCAGCTGGACATCGGAATATTATAAATTTATAATCCTCTTTGGAATATTATTCTCTATATTGCAGATTTCAGACCTTACAACCACCTACCATGCACTCAAGAATTCCGGAATTAAGGAACTTAATCCTCTTTATGACCAGATATGGTTTGTTCCATTCAAATTGACGATGGTATTTCTTATTATGGCCGTTATGTATCGTATTCCGGCACCAAACCAAAGATTTGCAAAAAAAGCAATGATCGGAATGATATTTATGTATCTTTTCATAAACATGAATAATCTGTATTTTGCTATTAAATGAGCCTGTGGCAAATTCGATACTATTCTTTATTTTTTTATCTAAAGCAAAACAAGCACTTATTTTCGTAAAAAATTAAAGGCGAATGAGCCGATTCGACCGGAGAACAGGATTTACAGGATTATTTTTCTTTATAATATTAAATCAATTAATTTCTCTGCAAACCGATATCGCATAATAATAAAGTTATCTTTATCCCCTGTCAGGCAAATATAGAAAATAACTTGGATATAAAGCACGAAAAAATCCTCATAGGAATTGCGGACTATGTAGTTGCCCCTAACCCGGCAGTAATTGTGACCATAGGTCTTGGCTCTTGTGTCGGGATATCAATTCGTGACCCTATAGCAGGATTTGGCGGTCTGGCTCATATACTTCTTCCCAGTATCAAGGAATCAAATAATAAGAATACTCCTTTGAAATTTGCTGATTCAGCTCTCGAAATAGTAGTTGATAGCCTGCTCAAGAAAGGGTGTGTAAAAAGCCGGTTAGAGGCAAAAATAGCTGGCGGGGCAAGTATGTTCAGCATTGGCACTAATACTATAAATATCGGGGAAAGAAATGTTGAAGCTGTAAAACAAAAACTCAAAGAAATGAATATCCCGTTACTGGCAAGCGATACTGGTGCAAATTACGGGAGAACGATCGAATTCAATATAGCTTCCGGGGTCATGACTGTAAAAAGCGCCTTCAATGGAATTAAAGAAATATAGTTTACTCAATGATGGGTGCCCTTCACCATGAAAAACACACTCACTTCGACCTTCAGCGAGTAAATCTTTATGCAGATTGTAGAGAAAGTCTATGAAGAAGAGATAAAACGGTTTTATACTCATTTCTGAATAGTCAGCTTATGTATGGGATATTCTCTTTGTCCCCTTTTACTTTTACTGATATCGTAACGAACCGAAGCGGCACATTCCCTGTATTGGTCAATGTATGCGGCGCGGTTTTCGGGATATAAACAACATCGTTTCGTGAGATTTCCTGCTTTTCATCACCAATTGTCATATTGCCGTAACCGGACAGGATATAATATAGCTCCTCAAGATCATTATGAAAATGCAGCGGAACATCCTGCCCGGGCTCAAGTGAGGTATCATATACCGCGGTAATGTTTTTTGCCTCATCTGTCAGATCAAGCCCATTCTGAATCTGTTTTGCGAACATAAAATTACAATAAAATTACTGTACTATGTTCTTAAAGCTCTCCCTTCTTCTCTTTTACCTTCTGCACAAGGTCAAATATCTCATCGGCATTTTCACCTTCAACACACAACACGATAGCGCCTTCACCACCGTTCACACCGCCAGAGCCTATCGCAAAAACATTCTCGGCACCAAGCAGCATCAGCGCTTCCACTTCGGTTATGACATCACCGAACAGCGGCATCATTCCCACAGGCAGCCCTGTTGCTTTGCTGCATCGCTGTATCCCTATTCTCCTGGAGATTTCTGTTACAGAATAAGGGATCGATTTTTCAAGCCCCACAGGAATAACAAGATTAATTCCCCTTGCCATTACTATTCCTATAATACTTCCCGTAGTTCCTCCGAGGGGATTTGCAAGCAGGACACCTGCAACACCATCCGGGTCAAGGGCATTTGCTCCCTTAATTACAACATCCTGTGAGGTCATTTCATTCAGGATATTATCCGCGCTAACCTCTTTCCCGTTCTTCAGGGCAATTGCAGGCAGGCGCTTGTCGTTCGGGACAACCGCTGCCGTTTCGCCAATGTAGCCTGCGGCGTATCTTGAATGATCGATCTTTTTGCCTGTCAATTCTTCAGCCACATAGGAATTTGTAGTGCCCAGTGTTATCAGTATCCTTCCATTTTCCAAAGCATTCTGTATGACTGGAAGCTTTTTTACTCCCATGGCAATGATCCTTTTCGATTCAGGAGGGGTTAGTGTTATTTGTATCTGTTTCATGACAATCAATTCAAGTTGGTTCTGGAATAAATAACTTATTGAAGGAACATTTGCTTATTTTAGATTAAGAAATTCATGTTGGCTGGGGTTAGGATTATAGTTTTCCGCTAATCATATGAAAATCAATTTTGATCGAGTGTTATGCGTAAAACATAATATAAACAGTATACGGAGGCGGCGCAATTCAGCACATGCAGGAATTACTAGGTTCGGCTTTTGAAAATTTTAGCCGCAGATGAACGCAGATAAACGCAGATTAAATGCTACGGCTATTGAAAAACTATTGCAATTTCCTATCGTTTAAAATACCAACACAAAAACTATAAAATTCCATGCGCCGATACGTTGACGATGCAACCACACATGAAAAACTCAGAAACAAGAGGAATGCTAAAATCCCACGAACCGATAAGATGCGCTGGATTTGATGCTACAAATCCGCGTTCATCTGCGTTTATCTGCGGTTCGTTTTCCTCAGACACCCTAGCAATCAACAGCATCTCTTTCCATACTACCATTATATTTTCTTCAGGCAAAACAAATCTATATTTTTCAGAGGTTTGGCAGAAAACTAGAATTTCAGGGGTTAAGTTAATTTTATAAGTATCCAAATCAAGTACTAAACATAAGAGTGGTGGATAGCATGATAAACTATCAACCGAAATTTAAATAAAAATCAAAGGAGTGTGTAACAAATATGAACGAAACTGAAACTAAAGAAATTCCGCCTGGACTGGCGCCAAGAGTTGTTGTATCAATCATAGTTTTGTTTGGATTGGTGATTTTTGCAATAATTTATGTCGCGTTTTTCGCTATATCATTCAGCCTTTTCCAGAAGGTCGCCGTTATTGTGGTCGCTTTACTTGCAGCGACAGCGATTCTGGGGGCGATGTGGGCATCATGGGGCATTAAGTATGGCAAAGAAATGTAAAGTAAAATGCAGTGAAAAAAAATGGATATCAATAACAATTTCTTCCTTTATCTCGTTGGTTTCTTTGCTGGCATATACCTCTTCATCAAAGGACTTCTGTGGTTCAGGGAAAAGAGGCTGATAGAAGATATCCCTACTTCAACCGTACGCTCAATAGCAATGGGCCTTGTAGAGGTAAACGGCATAGCGCTCCCTTTCAAACAAAGTATTTTAAGAGGACCTTTCATTAAAAAGGATTGCGTCCATTACAAATGCACTGTGGAAAAATTGGTCAAAAGCGGCAAAAGCTCACACTGGGAATTAATAAATACTGAAGAAAAAGGGGATTATTTCTATCTTCAAGATGAGACCGGAAAGGTTCTGGTGAAAGTTAAAGATGCAGAATACAAAGTTCCCGCAGATTTTGAGCTTCAAACAGGAGGGTTCCTGCAAGAAGGTTTGCCAGATTCCTTAAAAGAGTATCTGGAAGCGGAGGGCATAAAAGCAAAGGATTTCTTCGGATTTAGTTATTCGTTTCGTTTCTATGAGTACGATATAGAAGTTGGCGACAAGCTTTATTTGTTGGGCACTGCGGGAAAAAATCCTTATGACGACCCCAATGTATTCGAGGCAGATGCGGAGCATGTCATGATACAGAAGGGAGACAACAATGACAGGTTCATCATTTCTGAAAAGAGTGAGAAGGAGATTTTGACGGAGCTTACAAGAAACTCTTTGCTTGGAATAATCGGGGGAGGGGGGCTTTCTATAGTATGCCTTTTCTTTTTGCTGATGTTCTTCGAATTGTTATAGAAAGTTTTAATTATAGGTAAAACTAAAAATGTGTTGGGTTTAAAATGGTATCTGGAATATATTTAATAATCTTAGCTGCTCTCGTTTTTGTCGTTGTAGCAGTAGTTGTGTATTTCGTCTCGATTTATAACGGCCTGGTCAGGCTGAGCAGAAACATTGACAAGTCCTGGGCTAACATCGACGTGATACTCAAGCAGAGAAATGATGAACTTGCGAAGCTGATTGAAGTCTGCAAAGGGTATATGAATTACGAGAAATCTGTTTTGAGTAATCTTACTGAGCTTCGGTCTGGCTGGATGAAAGCTACAACTGTTTCCGATAAAGCCAATATTTCTAACATGATATCAGACTCATTGAAGTCTCTTTTTGCTGTTGCAGAAAACTATCCCAACTTGAAGGCGAACGAAAATTTCCTGCAGCTCCAGAACAGGATTTCAGGATTGGAAAGCGAGCTTGCTGACAGGAGGGAGTTTTACAATGATAGTGTCACCATTTACAACATCAGGATAAAGTCCATTCCTGATATGTGGATTGCCGGAAAGATGCACTACCAGCCTGTTGATTTGTTCAAAGTCGCAGAAGAGGATAAGAAGGATGTGGAGATAAAGTTCTAGATTCGGGAGTAAAGGGCGCGGTTATTTGGGTTTATGAAGTAGTATTCATCAATTAAAATGGAACAGTGATGACGCGGATTGCGCGGATACGCGCAGATTTGGGATCCAGATTAATCTTTCTATCTGTTAAATCATGGTTAAGCATTTTGTTTTCCCAGTATTGATCGAACACAAAAACCCTTTCTATCGCATCCGTGTGCATCCGCGTCATCCGCGCAATCCGCGTTCTATCACAATGCCCCTCACCGATTACGTATGACGGGGCATCGGGTTTTGTGGAATCGCGTCTCTGCGCAGTGTCCCCCAACCTTCCCGATTGACCGGGCGGCGCCGTCCAATCAGGGATGCGGCTGGAGAATACATAATGAGGCGCGCGGGGTGGAAAGTGGCCGCGCTATTTTTAGTTCCATCAATCTTATGCTGTGGCAAATAAATGCTGCTGGAAATTGAAAAATGTCTCCCTTATTCTAATAACACCGCCAAGCAATTCAGTTGCATCAGTTATTGCAGAATATTTAATTTTTAGTAGATCGGGCAGTTTCTCTTGACCAAGCTCTTCAATGCCGGTTTCAACGTATTTGGATAAAACAAATTCTAAAAATTCTTTTTGGTTATTGTCTAATGACTTAAATATATTTAATTGTGCTCTAGCAACTCTTTCTTCTCTTGAAATTGGTTTAATTGCATAAGAAATATATTCTAATGCATCAAATATATCGCTGTTTTCTGCATCTATTAACTTTTGCAATGTTTTCAATTCACTCAATCCATAACCTGCTTCTGCCAGTTTTTCAAGCAGGGCTTTTCTTGTTATGGGATTTGACCATATTTTACGCAGTTGCGCCTCATCTTTGAAAAATTCAGGCAATTTTCCATAGAGGCTATGCAAAAACTCTTCTGCTGAAATTGGTTTTCCATCCGCGCTCCAAAATGAAGTTTGCATCATATGTTGAATTTCACGTTCTTTGCCATCACCAAGTTTTATTTTCACTTTTTTAGAACATTCACATGGGCTTTTGTTACACTTGGGACAAGGCTTTGGAGGCATTTTTTCACATTCACACGGCCTTTTACCGCATACAGTACAAAGTCGGGGTGGTTTCTTTTCGCATACACAGGGGTTTTGATCGCATTTAGCACAAACTTCTGGTATAGGTTCACCATCCCATTCTGGATCACTAAAATGAGTATAGGCATCAAAAAAATCATAAATTGTGAAAAACTCTTTTCCCTCAAATAATCTTGTGCCGCGCCCAATGATTTGTTTGAATTCAATCATTGAATTAATTTTGCGCATTAAAACAATGCTTCGTATATTCCTTGCATCAACTCCGGTTGAAAGCTTTTGCGAAGTAGTAAGAATTGTCGGGATTGTTTTTTCATTATCCCTGAATTCTGCCAAATATAGCTCGCCAAGTTTCCCATCATTGGCAGTAACACGCGCACAATAATTAGGTTCTTTGCTTTTCTTATATTGATTAATTAAATCCCTGATCGCAAGTGCATGATCCTGAGTTGCGCAAAAAACGATGCCTTTTTCATTTTGATTGATCTCGTTTAATAGTAATTTTGTGTTGTATTCTTCTTTTACTTTAATCTCAATGATTTTATTCCAGTCAGCTCCCGTGTAAATTTTTCCATATTCAACCTCCCCTTCAAGAATCCTATCATCAGAAGTATAAATATAATCATCCATAGTTGTTTTAATTCTTCTGACCTTGAAAGGAGTTAAGAAACCATCATTTATTCCATCTTTTAGCGAATAAACATAAAGCGGCTCTCCAAAATATTTGTAAGTATCAGCATTCTCTTGTCGTTTTGGGGTGGCAGTTAAACCTAATTGAACAGCAGGGGAGAAATATTCCATTATTGCCCTCCAATTTCCTTCGTCATTTGCCCCGCCCCTATGACATTCATCAATAATTATCAAATCAAAAAAGTCTTTAGGGTAATCTCCAAAGTAAGGAGTATCATTTGGACCGCTCATAAAAGTTTGAAATATTGTGAAAAATATACTACCATTTGTAGGAACAGAGCCTTTCTTTCTTATTTCATCGGGCTTAATTCTGACCAGCGCATCTTCAGGAAACGCAGAGAACATATTAAACGCCTGATCTGCCAGAATATTTCTATCTGCGAGGAATAGAATTCGCGGTCTTCTTGCACCATCTCGCTTTAAATTCCATCGCGCATGGAAGAGTTTCCAGGAAATTTGAGATGCGATAGGAGTTTTTCCTGTGCCTGTTGCAAGCGTTAATAGCAATCGATTCTTTCCTTCGGCGATAGCGTCTAAAGCTTTATTTATTGCAATTTCCTGATAGAATCTGGGTTCGTAAATACCGCCGTTTGGAATTGCATTAAATTTATCTTTCCAATTGTTTTGGATTTTGAATGTTTTATTCCATAATTCGTCAGGGGTAGGAAAATTAGTTATTAGCCCTTCTTTTCCTGTTTCCATGCAAATTTGATAAATCTCTTTGCCATTAGTTGAAAAAGTGGTTTGCAGATGAAGTTTTTCGGCGTAATTTTTTGCCTGTGCAACTCCTTCTCCAATTTCTTCTTCATCGCTTTTAGCTTCTATTGGTGCAAGTTTTCTTCCTTTGTATACCAGAATATAGTCTGAAATTAACGGTTTTGCGCGGCCAGCTCCTGTTTGAAGTTTTCCAATGGTAATATGATATTCCCTTAGTATTTTACTGCCTTCTACAATTCCCCAGCCGCTTTCTTTTAATTTAGGATCAATTAATTCGGCTCTTGTTTCAGCTTCATTCATTTGTATCCTTAATTTCTTTATTTTTATTTAAATAGTTTTGTTTTGTTACAACACTTCTGCCTAATTCTTCTTCAGCTTTTTTTCTGGCGGTTCCTGCAACTTTGCCGCCTCGTTTAGCAACATTTTTATTTTTATAAAATGTTTCTGGTTTTTCTTTTTGAGAAATTTCTGTAGTTACTCTTTCTCCAAGCATTGTAAAAATTAATTCCAGATCATCCATGTGATCACGTAAGTTTATTTTTGATTTTTCAGGTAAATTCTTGTGATTTTTATATTCGCCAGGAGTCAGTCCAAAAGTCGCTTTTGATATTTCAGCAGTAAGGATTGCGAAATCTTTTTGTTCTGTAATGCCTCTTTCTTTCCATTCATCAGTCAAATTTTGCCTTATTGCAATCCCTCTTAGCCTTTTATCGATCCAATCGCTTGAATAACCCTTTTTCTCATAAAGCTCTTTCATTCTTTCTTGAGCAAGTTCGGGATTTTCAATTTCATCAATTCTATCTTTTCCGACTTTTGCAAGCCATCTTTTGAAAGGTTCAGCCCTGGAAGAGGGGATGGATTGGATTAACCTAAAAACGTCTTTTAGGTTTCCCGCAAGAACATTTCTATTAATATTTGTATGACTTAGCATTTCTACATGGGGACAATTTGTCCCTATGTAGCTTCCAAGTTCTGCATCTCTCTTTCGCATCTTTTTAAGATAATCTGTTGGATTTGGACTATCTGTTAATGCTTCAACTATGTCAACTAACGAATAATACCAATCTTCTTTAAACCATGTCCTTCTGATGCTTTTGTTTTGAAAAAGTATTAACTTATTATTTTCAATGTCAGTCATTTCAACTCCGCATCTTGTATTATTTAAATTGTCTGTTTTGTCACAACCAATTCTAGTTAATTCATTTTGGTTGACTACAAATTGTAGTCAACTCGCTATCATCCCTTTGGTTCACTTTTGATCATTGTTTTTTACCTGGTATTTCTTACCATCTTTTGCAGTATGTTCCAAAATGGAACTAACTGAATTTTCCATAATCCCCAATCATGAATCTGTCTTCCGCCAGCGGTATCAAATTCAATTCCAAGGGGGGGGGGACAATTTGTCCCCCTCCTTTAAAGGCATCACTCAAAGATTGATCTCGCTTCCTGAGTTTTTTTAGATAATCCGACGGATTCACTGAATCAGTAAGTACCGCCACAACGTCACTTATAACAAACCACCATTCATCATAAAGCCGAACCCGGCGCACCTGCTGTTGTTCAAATAAAATTATTTCATTCACGCTGATGCCTCCGTGAGTTTACCATTGAAGGCTTTTGCAAGGATTGATTTTTTTAGTTCTTCAAGGTCTGCGAGTTTCTTTTCGTAGATTGCTTCGAGTTTTTTGGTTTCGGTTGAGAGGGCGTCGAGTTTGGAGACGATTGATTTTTGCTCTGATAGTGATGAAAGATTATATATTTTGAAAGCTCTGATATCCTTCATGTTAACATGGGCTACTGTAGCTCCTCTCGAATGTAAAAGCAGTTTTTCTTGCACATCTTTAGATAGCAGCAAAAAGGCCAAATACTTTGAGTTTATTTTATCTTTTTTTGGCCTAATTAAAACAGTTCTTTGTCCTAAACATACTTTTATGTTTTCTGGAATTACTGCTACATTTCCTGCTGGAGCTTCTCTTGCCAATATTAAATCACTTGCTTGTGGAATTGCTCTTTTTGTCCATTCTAAATATGTTTCTTCGGATACTCGATTTACATTATCCAAAATCAAAAAGCCTTTCCCAATATTTGGTGTACGAATTGAGGGATACCCAGTTTCTTGGATTGGTGCTGTTTTATGTTCGCAATCAACTATTAATTCACATATATTTTCTAATGCTTCACTTTCTATTCCGTGAATTTTATTTTCAAAAACACTTTTTAAATAGCTTTCAAAAATCTCTTTTGCATTTTTTAGATTCTTTTCGGCGTTTTCTTTTGCTTTTGAAATGCTTTCAAAAGCTTCATCTAAAATGACAACGATGTGTTTTTGTTCAGAGAGGGAAGGGATGGGGATTCCAATTTCTTTGAACTTATTCATCGAAACGCCACCAATAAGTCCCGTTAAACTTAAAGAGAATTGTTTTTGAAACGATGAAGTAAAGTAGTAATAGAACACATAACTACTTTCAATATTTTTATTCGCGGTTAGTGCAAATAATTTATTACCAAAACAAATATCTTGATTAGTAAATCCGATTTTTCTACCAGCACTACCTCCTTCAGCACATATCAACACAGTATTTTTTGGTGCTATTTTAAATTGTTCTTTTTCTTCAAAAGGTATTTTAATACCATTATCATAATCAATAATATTTACATAGCTAACATCTTTGGTGGCTATAAATGGCAATCCCTCATCAACATCAGTATATCTATCTTTTTTAACCTTCTCGTTTATACTATTTCCATTATATATTTTTCCAATATCCCCTAATTTCTTTACTTCCCAAGGCGCCATTTAAATCAACTCATTTATTGATTTGAGAATCTCCACGCTTTCTTCATCAAGCATTGCGATTTCATCCAAAATCTCTTGAGGCTCCCTAAGCGCTGCCTCTTCTTTTTTGTTGGGATTTTTCACAGACAAATCAAAGGTATCTATGTTCACATCAGCAATATTTACAGTCCATGAATTTGCCGAATCCGCTTTCGTTTTCTGCAAATTAACAAATTCAGCCAGATCATTCTCATTCAATGGATTGGTTTTACCCAGATTCCTGTCCAGATTTAATTGATAATACCAGATTTTCCGTGTCGGAACTCCTTTTACAAAAAACAGCACAACCGTTTTTACTCCTGCGCCAAGGAATGTGCCGCCCGGCAAATCCAGAACGGTGTGCAGGTTACAATTATCCAGCAAATGTTTTCTCAATGAAACCGATGCGTTATCTGTGTTTGACAAAAATGTGTTCTTAATAATAATGCCAGCTTTACCGCCGGCTTTTAATATTTTTATGTAATGCTGCAGGAATAAAAATGCTGTTTCACCTGTTTTAATCGGGAAGTTTTGCTGGACTTCTGATCTTTCTTTCCCGCCAAAAGGAGGATTTGTCAAAACAATATCACAACGGTCTTTTTCCTGTATATCAGTAATATTTTCTGCAAGTGTGTTAGTATGAATTATGTTTGGCGATCCGACACCATGAAAAATCATATTCATGATCCCGATAATATATGCGAGCGATTTTTTCTCTTTGCCATAAAATGTGTTTTTCTGAAGTATTTCTACATCATTAGTAGTTAGATTTTTGCTGTTTTTCAGATATTCAAAAGATTCACACAAGAAACCTGCTGAGCCAACCGCGCCATCATATATTCTATTCCCGATAGCTGGCTCTACAACTTTTACAATTGTTTTAATGAGCGGGCGCGGAGTGTAATACTCTCCCCCATTTCTGCCAGCATTGCCCATATTCTGGATTTTTGATTCATATAAATGAGACATTTCGTGTTTTTCAGCATTAGAACCAAAATGCAGCCCGTCAATTAAATTAATTACATCACGCAGAGTATAGCCGCTCTGAATCTTGTTCTTTAGCTCGCTAAAAATCTCTCCAATCTTATATTCGATTGTATCTGCGTTTTCTGCATCTACTTTAAATTTTTTAAAATATGGAAACAATTTCTGATTAACAAAATCGGTTAAATCATCCCCAACAAGTGCTTTATGATGATCTAACTTGCCATCAGTGCCTTTAGGTACTGCCCATACACCCCATTGAAACTCTGGGCTAATTATACCCTTATATGTTTTCCCCGCCAATTCCGCAGAAATCTGTTTTTCTTTTTCAAGATCATCAATATATTTTAAAAAAAGAATCCAGGAAGTTTGTTCAACATAATCTAATTCACTGCTACAACCCGGATCTTTCCAAAGAACATCATCCACATTTTTAAAAATTTGCTCAAACATTTTTCTCTATATTCCTTTATTATCAATCTCAACTTTTCGATAAAAAATCATATGATTTTCCTTAGAATATTTCATTATTGATACTCAGACTCATCAAGACTTTATTAATATTTGTGTATGAATCGTGGTGCGTAAATAATTAATACAAACATCTTTTTTATCTTTAAAATACTATTTGTGTTGCAGTCACAAACCCCGTAGATGTACGAAGCCAGTTTTGACCTTAGCTATTACCAACACCGCTCCCTTGAAATCACCAACTATTTATATCAAGTAAACTTTAGTGAAAACAACTTCACTTGATTAAGAGGCCAATATGCACATCTCAGATGGAATTCTTAAACCGGAATGGATTTTTTTCTGGTTCGCAATATCTGCCATATTTATTGCCCTTGGTCTTCGGATAATCAATAAGCGCATCAAAGAAGATCCCGTATATCTTCCAAGAATAGCTCTTTTAGGCGCTGTGGTTTTTGTGATCTCGGTCTGGCACATCCCGGTTCCTGTTACGGGTTCTTCATCCCATCCTGTGGGAACGCCAATGGCTTCCATCATCATAGGTCCGTTCGCAACGGTCGTAATAAGTGCCATCGCGCTATTCTTCCAGTCATTTGTAGCACACGGCGGCTTAACGACAATTGGCGCAAATACTTTTTCAATGGGAATTGTGGGGTCTTTCGGGGGCTATTTTACATACAGGCTCTTTAAAAACATCTCTCCATTATGGTTTTCTGCGGGAATGGCGGGGCTTGTTGGCAGCATCCTCACATACATTACAACAGCCCTTGAACTTGCACTTTCCCTGAATCCGGGGAATGTTATGCATTACTGGAAATTATACTCACTTGGATTCATCCCCACGCAATTGCCCCTGGCATTTGCAGAATTTGCGTTCACAGCTTACGTTATAAAATATATTTCTGAAACGGGCAGCATGGAAAAAATCGCTGTTTCATGTCCCCTTGACAGGTTCACAAAAACTGCACTGCTGCTTATGTTTTCAATTACTTCGATCATCGCAATAGGTGCTTATGCGGGTTATCTGGATGGCGCAAAAATGGCGGGAACTGATGGCATAGTTGAAACGCAGGCGGCGCCGTCTGCATTGCCGGACGGGATCGGGGTCAGGTTGATGGCACTTCTTGGAGAGCCGCTGGGTTTTGCCATGGTAGGAATAACCGGAGGTCTTTTTACGGGATATTTCTTAAGTGATCTCAGGAGGAGGAACTGATGCTTGAATGGCTTTCAAGAGACCCATTGAACGGGGTCATAATTACTGTAACTTTTTTCATATCTGTTATTATTGGCAAATATATCAGGATGAAAAGAACCGCATCCGGATACCGGGGAAAATCCATAGACCAGAGGATCAAGCTATTCATCCTGTTCTTTCTTATCATTTCCATTACACTGATGACGCACTGGTACATACCCATTGGAATTTCAATCCTCTGCATCCTTATCTCGATAAAAGCAAATAAATTTGGGGATTATAGCAGGAAATTGATCTTTCCGGTTGTCCTTTCTCTTTTTATAATCGTGATCCAGGGTTTGACTTACGGTTCAACTAAGATCGATATGGGGATCATTTCAATACACAAAGAAGGATTCGAATATGGATTCCTGATCTTTTCAAGAGTGTTTGCAGCAACGTCTTTAATAATTCTTATGCTTTCAACTGCTTCTGAAACAGAGATCCTTGATGCCATGCGATGGTACAGGATACCAGCGGCCTTGATCGATATTTCGTCATTGATGATGAGATATATTAAAGCGTTTTCAACCGAGTCAAGAAAGATGAAACAGGCGCAGGAGTCAAGGTGCGGTTTTTCCAGAAGCTGTGGGTTCAGGGAGAAAATGCAGAATATCGCTTCCATATCCGGGGCGCTCATTGGCCGTGCGTTTACAAGAGCGGAACAGGTTTACCGGGCCATGATCTCACGCGGATGGAAACCTGATCAGAGTGACATGCTGGAACATCGACCTTTGAACAACATTGATATGCTTATAGGATTTGCATTATCAGCAGGCACCATCATCCTGCTTGGAATCGACAGGGCTTTATGAGATAAAAGGTGGTGTCCTATATTTCATGACCTATATCTTCATATCTCCGCAGGGGCAAACGACATGGAACACGGATTGCGCGGATGACGCGGATGCACACGGATACGATTTACCGGTTTTCTTGTTCGATCAAGAAGACGAAAATAAAAAAGTGAAATTTATGAATGACAGGAAAGAAAGATTTAGATCAGACCCCCAAATCCGCGCGTATCCGCGCAATCCGCGGCATCCGCGTTCCCTTTTCGATTTGATGGATACTACTTCATCAATCCAAACAACCACCAGATTAAATGAGGTAATATGACAGCGATTCAAACGATTGGACTCGAATATGTTTATGCAGACGGGACTAACGCCCTGTCGGGTGTGAATTTTGAAGCGAAAAAAGGAGAGAAAGTTGCAGTGCTTGGTCCGAACGGAAGCGGAAAAACCACATTATTCTATCATTTTAATGGTCTTATTAAACCTGCCAGAGGCGTGGTGAAGATATTTGGGGAGAATATCAATGATGCCGATATCGATAAAGTAAGAAAACGTGTTGGTCTTGTGTTCCAGGAATCTGATAACCAGTTATTTGCGCCAACAGTTTTTGAGGACATAGCTTTTGGTCCCAGGAACCTGAGATTATCGCAGCAGGAAGTAAAAGAACGTGTGGATCATGTGCTTCACAGGTTCGATATCGAGCAACTTGCAAAAAGGAACCCGGCAAACTTAAGCGGCGGACAGAAAAAAAGAGTAGCAATAGCCGGTGTTGT
The DNA here is from genome assembly GCA_026552835.1 of Candidatus Methanoperedens sp. Next base: position 3,905 of record JAPMTY010000125.1, on the reverse strand, counting down.
TGCCATGGAACCTGATGTTCTTGTTCTTGATGAACCCACATCGGGTATGGATGCAGGAGGGATCACTGACACAATAGGAATTCTTGATGAATTGAATAACGACGGAAAAACGATCATCATTTCAACGCACGATTGCGACCTTGCAGCAGGCTGGGCAGACCGTATTTATATTCTCAACAGGGGAAAGGTTTTCAGGTCAGGAATTCCCAGGCATATTTTTTCGGATGAAAAACTGGTATCTGAAGCCGGGTTGAGGCAGCCTGTCATCGTCCAGACGTATCGCGAGTTCAGGGCCAGGGGAATCTCAAAAGGTGAAGTGCCGCTTTCTGTTCTTGATCTTATGGAGTCGTTTGACGGCGCCAGGGTAATGAATGTCAGGTGTGCGATATCAGGGTGTGAAATAAAAGCAGGAGATCATGTGTCACTCAAGGTAGAAGACGGGATGCTTGTCGCCTGCAAAGGTGAATATGGAGTTACGGGAATTGCCATGTTCGATGGAAATATTGGTGAAGATATAGCAGTGAAAGAAGTTGTGGGAAATATAGAACAAATGACTGGAAAGATCACGGTGATCAGGGTTCCTGGTGTCATCGAAGGCGGGTCAAGGGCCGTGAACTTGGATAAAGTCCGTGATATCCTTGATAAGAACAAGAGCAAAAAAATAGGGGCGATGGGAACTTCCGCAAAGGCGTTGATGAATAAGATGGGGATCAAATGCGACCTTGAGTTCGACGTCATCCAGTCGGCAATGCTTGCAGCGCTTCGGGGTTTGAATGTGGTTGTTTTTGCATCGGGAGGCATGGCGCAAAGGGTAATGGAAAAAGCCAAAGAGAAAAAGGTTAATTGCCAGTGTTTTGTACTTGCGGACTCCAATCAGGGTTAAAAACAAATCTGTTGAGCCTAAAGAAATTCACTAGAGAAAAAAGATTTCGTATATGTAGGAAACCCGCTAATCTCGGATGCCGACTACGATATTTGAGAGTGAAACATGTTTAAATATGTTGGCATTCAATAACAGTATATGAAGCATATGGATACAGTCATCCACGATCATGACAAAAACAAATGGCTTGTTTTAGGCAATCTTGAAATACATATAACTTCGGAATTAAAAAAAGATTTCAAGACCCTGCGAGGAGTTCTGAAATCCAAAAAATCCGCAGTAAATATCATACGTGAGATGAGAGATGATGATAGAAGACAAGAAACATGCGGATAAAATTATACTTGATACATGTGTCCTTCTCGGATATTTTTTGAATTCCAAAAAAACTGAAAATCAGTTTGGAGATGTAATATGAATCCAAATTTCATGAAAAAAACTGACCCACTTGAAAAAGCAATAGAAATTATAATCCGGTCAGTGGATCCAGATAAGATCATTCTGTTCGGCTCACGTGCAAGAGGTGATCACAAAACAGAAAGTGATTATGATATATGCGTAATTAAGAAAGGTGTTTTACATAGAAGAAAAGTTGCCCAGCAGATTTATAAGTTTCTCTATGGGATGGGAGCGCCTGTTGATATTATTGTAGAGACTCCAGAGAAGTTTGAAGAATTGAAAGATAATCCTTTTATGATATATAAAGAGATTTCAAAATCCGGGAAGGTGATCTATGAAAAATGAATCACTTGCCAGGATATGGTTGAAAAGGGCAAAAAGCAATTTACAGATAGCGAAAGCCGGGAAAGTCTTCGAGGATATTTTATATGAAGACCTTTGCTTTGATTGTGAACAGGCGGTTGAAAAAGCTCTGAAAGCTTTGCTTGTCTCTAGTGATGTTTCTTTTCCCCGTACTCATTCCATAAGTCATCTTATTGAATTGATCGAAGAGCAGAATATTAAAGTTCCTGATGAAATCATGGATTCAATTTCACTTACTGCATACGCTGTCAGTACCCGTTATCCAGGAGACTTTGAACCAGTTGATGAACAGGAATATCAGGAAGCTCTTGAAACTGCAAAAAAAGTTTTTGATTGGGTAAGAAAAATAATTGAGGATGAAATAAACCCGAAAAACCCGACGCGAACCGGAAATACCTGAAAAAGAACATGATCTGAACCATCATACAAGGTTTAAAATACGTTGTCGCTTATATAATTATACTAATCGGGTTGAGTGAGATATGGCACAAATAGCAGAGAAATTATTAAAACTGGTTTTATTTTATAAAATAATTCTGCTCTCTTTATTTATTCTTATCTCAGGTGCAACCATCGTCATACTTGTATCACCAGGCAGGGACTTCATTTCCATTATCCGGGAAGATGTGTTCAAAGAAATAGGGATTGCATTGATAATCATTGGTTTTGCGATATTATTCTATGAATACTTCTTACGCAGGAATATGATGGACCTTATAGAGGAGTTTGTGAGAACCAACTTCATGGCCATGATAACACAACACTGTGAAAAGGCAAAATCAATAAGTGAATCAGTCCTGAGATCCGGACTTGTAAATGTGTATAAAAAAGGAGGAAGTTCTGATATCTTGGATCTTGCCAAAAAAAATATTAAATTGCTTGGCGTAACGCTCAATTATTATTTCTATCCTGACAGCGATGAATGGACACGACTTAAGTCCCTGGTCGAGGGAGGATGTACTTTGCAGATATTGATCCTGGATCCCAATTCACCACATGTTGCATATCGGGAAAGGGATGAAAATAATGAAAAACTCAAGGATCAGATAAATCACCTGTATAATCTTGAAAAGGAGTTTATAGCGAACATAAAAGATGAATTTAAGCCAAATGTGGAAATAAGATTTTATGATACATATCCAACGTGCGCAATGACGATAATAGATGAAAATCTGATGAGAGTGACGCTTTATTTATTTAATAAGAGAAGAAGAGCTTGCCCGACCCTGGAATTTATGCGCGGCAAAGATGGAATATTTGACTCATACCTGGAGCATTTCAATGACCTTTGGAAAAAAGCCGAAAATACAGGCATGAAAGGAACAAACAATAAACAAAAGATAAAGCTGCCAATTAAAATAAAAGCATGAGCCTCATAGTAATAGCGATAGGTGGAAATGCAATATTAAATCCTGAAAGGGGAAATCCCAAAGAGCAGCAGGAAAAGATCGATGGGACATGCAGGGAGATCGCCAGGATAGCAAGTGGTGGTCATGATGTTGTTTTGACGCATGGTAATGGCCCGCAGGTCGGCAATATCCTTGCGATGCAGGAAGAATGCGGACTTGTGCATCCCCAGTCCCTGGACATAATTGGAGCCCAGACGCAGGGCATGCTGGGATATTTGCTGCAGCGCTCACTTTCGAACATGCTATCGGAGATAGGTATCAAAAAAGAGGTTGTTACCGTTTTGACCCAGGTTGTAGTGGATGCATCATGCTGTTCTTTCGAGAAACCCACAAAGCCGATAGGCCTTTATTATCCTGGAGAAAGGGCGAAGATCATGATGGCCAATGGCATGAAGATGGTTCATGATAAAAAAGGATATCGAAGAGTAGTCCCTTCCCCGATGCCGCTTAAGATCGTTGAAGAAAGCAGTATCAAGAAGCTTATTTCCTGGGGCGTAATTGTAATTGCAGCAGGTGGAGGCGGTATCCCTGTAATTGAAAAAAACGGTTCGCTTGTCGGAGTTGAGGCTGTCATAGATAAGGATCTGACGGGAAGCCTGTTGGCATCGAATATCGATGCTGACATTTTATTAATACTTACGGATGTTGAAAATGCAGCGTTGAATTACGGAAAGAAGAACCAGGTAGATCTTCACGAAATAAGAGTTTCGCAAGGCGAACGATACATAAAAGAAGGGCATTTCGGGAAGGGGAGCATGGAACCAAAAATGCTTGCCGCTGTTAAGTTCGTAAAATCAGGCGGCAAGACCGCGATCATTTCAAGCCTTGATAAGGCACTTGATGCGCTTGCT
>JAPMTY010000023.1 GCA_026552835.1 Candidatus Methanoperedens sp. | reverse complement strand
GGAGAACCTGTAGAAAATACCGGTATGTCATTGTCTGTTGAACTCGGACCCGGTCTTCTTGAAAGCATATACGATGGAATCCAGCGTCCGCTTCCTGTTTTAAAAGATACCATGGGCGATTTTATAAAACGCGGAGTCTCAGCGAACGGCCTCTCACGCGAGAAAGAATGGGAATTTGTCCCGACAGTAAAGAAGGGCGACAAGGTAAACGGCGGTGAAGTGATAGGTACAGTCCAGGAAACGGAAAATATCGAGCACAGGATACTTGTCCCGCCAAAGGTTTCGGGAACCGTAAACGAAATTAAGAAGGGGAAATTCAAAGTTGATACTGTTATCTGTACTCTTACAGGCGGTATCGAACTCACAATGATGCAGAAATGGCCGGTCAGGAAGCCAAGACCGGTCAGCAAGAAACTGATGCCGAACACTCCACTGATAACAGGCCAGAGAATCCTTGACGGCCTGTTCCCAGTTGCAAAAGGCGGGACAGCGGCTATACCGGGTCCGTTCGGAAGCGGAAAAACCGTTACACAGCAGCAGCTTGCAAAATGGAGCGATACTGAAATAGTGGTTTATATCGGTTGCGGAGAACGCGGCAATGAAATGGCTGACGTTCTTTATGAATTCCCGGAAATCAAAGATCCAAAAACCGGCCGGCCTTTAATGGAGAGAACAGTTCTTATCGCGAACACATCCAACATGCCAGTAGCAGCAAGGGAAGCCTCGGTTTATACAGGTATCACAATCGCTGAGTATTACAGGGACATGGGATATGACGTATCCCTGATGGCTGATTCCACATCAAGATGGGCAGAAGCCATGAGAGAAATTTCATCGCGTCTTGAAGAAATGCCCGGTGAAGAAGGTTATCCGGCTTATCTTGCAGCAAGACTATCAGAATTCTACGAGCGTGCGGGTAAAGTCAAAGCGCTTTGCGGAAAAGAAGGCTCGATTACCGTCATAGGTGCAGTTTCACCACCAGGCGGCGACTTCTCGGAACCTGTTACCCAGAACACGCTTCGTATCGTTAAGGTATTCTGGGCGCTTGATGCAAAACTCGCACAGCGGCGGCATTTCCCTGCAATCAACTGGCTTAACAGTTATTCGTTATACTCAAAGGCGCTTGAAGACTGGTACAAGGAAAACGTATCTACTGAATGGATTAAGCTCAGGAATGATGCGATGGAGCTTCTCCAGAAAGAGGCAGAACTCCAGGAAATTGTCCAGCTCGTTGGTTCGGACGCTCTTCCTGATGACCAGCAATTGACACTTGAGATAGCAAGAATGATACGCGAATATTTCCTGCAGCAGAACGCCTACCACGAGGTGGATACTTTCTGTCCGATGGATAAACAGTTCAAGCTCTTGAAGGCAATCACCACCTGGGGCGATAAAGCCCAGACAGCACTTGAGGGCGGCGCATCTGTCGAAGATATCATGAAATCAAAAACTAAAGACGACCTTGCGAAGGTCAAATTCGAGAAAGAGTTCGATGCGGCGCTTGGAGTTATTCTAAAGAACATGGAAGAAGAATTTGCAAAACTAAAGGGGAAGTAACATGACCAAAGAATACAAGACAATCAGGGAAATCGCAGGTCCGCTTATCTTTGTAGAAAAGACAGAACCTGTGGGCTACAACGAACTTGTAAATATCAATCTTCCAGACGGCACAACCAAAAGAGGACAGGTGCTTGATACTTCCAATGATATAGTTGTTGTACAGGTATTCGAAGGAACAGGCGGACTTAACAGGGAATGCGGAGTCAGGTTCACAGGCGAAACAATCAAACTCCCTGTCTCAAAAGACCTGCTCGGCAGGATTTTGTCAGGCGCAGGCGAACCCCTGGACGGGGGACCACGCATCGTACCTGAAGACAGGCTTGAAATCACAGGAGCGGCGATCAACCCTTACGCACGTCTTCCACCAAAAGATTTCATCCAGACCGGCATATCCACAATAGACGGTATGAATACTCTCGTGCGCGGCCAGAAACTGCCGATTTTCTCTGGCTCAGGACTTCCGCACAACGAAATTGCATTGCAGATAGCAAGGCAGTCAAAAGTACGCGGCTCGGAAGAACCGTTTGCAGTCGTATTTGCCGCAATGGGCATTACCAACGAAGAAGCCCAGTATTTCATGCGCGACTTTGAGAGAACAGGCGCTCTTGAGCGGGCTGTTGTATTCCTGAATCTTGCGGACGACCCGGCTGTAGAGAGGCTTATCACCCCAAGGCTTGCTCTTACTGCAGCAGAATACCTTGCGTACGAACATGATATGCATGTGCTCGTTATTCTTACCGATATCACGAACTATTGCGAGGCGCTTCGACAGATGGGCGCGGCAAGAGAAGAAGTGCCGGGCAGACGAGGATATCCAGGTTACATGTACACAGACCTTGCCTCGTTATATGAGCGCGCAGGCGTTATTAAGGGAAGAAAAGGCTCAGTGACGCAGTTCTCCATATTATCAATGCCGGGCGACGATATCACGCACCCGATTCCTGACCTTTCAGGATATATCACCGAAGGGCAGATTGTCATATCAAGGGAACTCCACAGGAAAGGTATCTATCCACCTGTCAATGTGCTGCCCTCACTATCAAGATTGATGAACTCAGGCATAGGCGCAACAAGGACAAGAGAAGACCATAAAGCGGTCTCAGACCAGTTGTATGCAGCTTATGCAGAAGGTAAGGACTTGAGAGGCCTTGTCGCCATCGTGGGCAAGGACGCTCTCTCAGACAGGGATAAGAAATTCCTTGAGTTCGCCGATATGTTCGAAGACAGGTTCGTCCGGCAGGGCGCGGATGAGAACAGGGACATCGAGACCACTCTCGATATCGGCTGGGAACTTCTCGCTGAATTACCTGAAGCACAACTCACAAGAATCGATAACAAATATATCCAGAAATACCATCCGGCTCATAAGGCAAAGGAAGAGAAAAAAGAGTAATATGGCTATCAAGGACAATATAAAGCCCACTCGTTCGGAACTTATAGAGCTTAAGAAAAAAATCAAGCTCAGCCAGAGCGGGCACAAGCTTCTCAAGATGAAGCGCGACGGCCTGATTCTTGAGCTTTTCGAGATACTTGAGAAAGCAAAGGGCATAAGGGTTGAAGTGGAGAAGCAGTTCGGTGTGGCTTCCCAGAACCTTGCTATCGCCAAGTCTGTGGAAGGCGTTGTCGTGGTGAGATCCACAGCCTTTGCACTTAAGGACAATCCAAAGCTTGAACTTGTAAGCAAGAACGTGATGGGTGTTGTTGTTCCGAAAATCGAGGCTTCAAGCGTACATAAGAAACTCGATGAGCATGGTTACGGCATCATAGGCACAAGCTCGCGCATTGACGAGGCGGTGGATGCTTATGAAATACTTGTTGAGAAAATCATCCTCGCTGCTGAGATTGAGACCACGATGAAGAAGTTGCTTGAGGATATCGAGAAAACGAAGCGCAGGGTTAATGCGCTTGAGTTCAAGGTTATACCTGAGCTTTCCGAAGCAAAGGATTTTATTGTGTTGAGGCTTGAAGAGATGGAGCGGGAGAATACGTTCAGGCTGAAGAGGATAAAGGGGTAGGTAACCTTATAGAAAATCTACGTTTATCCGGTTTATATATTTCTCGACGCTAGTCACCGAAAAAATAATTTTATTTTTTTTCATTTTTTTCTTGAAAGCAGACGTGCTATTGCAAATACACCAAAGATTGCCAGTACAACACCAAATCCCGGTATTTTGGAGGGGGTTGCAGTAACCTGCGCCTCTTGTGAAGATTCTCCAGGTTTCTTTGACGGCTCCTTGACAGTTACAGAGTATGTAAGGCTCAAAGGCTGGTAATTGTCTTTGTTGTCGTCTGGCCAATACAATCCTGTGAAGGAAAGGGTATGCGACCCGATTCTTGCTGATTTATCCGCTTTTATAGTCAATGATATTGTTCTTGACGTGCCCGGTGGAACACTGAACGTACCGGCTACGACTCCGGCACCTGCTGCCTCTCCGAAACTTTGACCGTAAACATGTATGCCGCTGGGTACACTGATGCGTGCATCTACATTAAGAGTGACATCGTTCAAAGACGGATTATTCATAAATAATTCAACAATACCATCCTGGTTGGTATCTATCACATCGGTTACGGGTCTTAAGGTAACAGAAGGCCCTACCCGGAATTTCGCTGGGGTTGATGGTGTTGTTGGAGGAACTGTTGTGGACGGAACTGTTGTTGGAATAACTGTCGTTGGTGGTACTGTTGTTGGCGGGACTGTGGTTGGTATGGGGGTAGAAGTTAAAGCATTATACTCGGCTTGGATTTCGCTGGCTGAAAGAGCGCGATTGTAGATGCGGACTTCATCGATGATACCGTTGAAAGATGGGGAAGATGGGCTAAACACGCAGGGGTCACCCACACATGCCCTTCCAATTACTAATTGTTGATTATTTTGATATGGTGTGTATTGAGTGTTCACTGAATTATCAAGAACTCCATTAATGTAAATCTTGAGAGCAGTGCGGTCATACGTTGCTGCTATGTGGTACCAATTGCCAGCAGATATATTTCTCACGCTTTCCAGGCCAAACCATGTCCATATGTCAGGGCTATAGAAGCTAGCTCCAACTGTTCCGTTTGGAGAAATAGACAACCCATAATTATCCATCCACGATGGTCCGTACCTCTTGATAAGAATAGTTTCGGAGCCTCTATTTTGGTCTTTCTTAATCCAAGCTTCCAAAGTATATTTCTCAAGACTCAAGCTTGGAGAGTGCGGAACTACAACCATATTATCCACACCATTAAAACTCAGCGCCTGCCCGCTTATTCCCTGAACGAAGGTTGCGCCGTTGATAGTGCCGTTGTTGCCGCTGCCGCTGGTATCCTGGGCGCTGCCGTCGAAATGCCATTCAGCTACCAATCCGCTTACTGCAGCGCCCGTCCCTGCCATACCAGCAAGTACCAGCGCCGAAAGACTAAATATCGCAAAGGTGCGCGCAAATTTCATGTTTTTTAACACTGTTGAAAAATTCAGAATTCCAACAATTACACTCACGAACGAACGTTTTCCTGTACTACTCATAATAACACCATCCAAGAACATACCAATGTTCACACCTCGGCTTGTCATGATACCCCAATATATAAACATTTGTTAGAGGTAAGTGTTAAGGATTGATGAAATGGAGCGGGAGAATACGTTCAGGCTCAAGAGGATTAGAGGGTAGTATCGTGGTTGGGGATGATTGTCCTTTCCAACCAAAAGTATTTATTATAAAAAACGAATACAATTTTAGAAACTAATATAGTTTGCTGTATCGGAACAGTCCATTAAAAATGAGAGGTTAGCTACTATTTTGGAGAATGAAAAGAAGACATAATAGTGGAAGCGGGGAGATTACCTGATTAATAAAAAATAACATCAGACAAGAGGAATTATATGAACATAAATAAATTGATTTTTGCAATATTACTCCTTACCATTGCCTCAGGTCAGGCATTTGCAGCAGAGGATATCTGGGCAACGAAATCCGCCATGCCAACAGCACGAAGCGACCTGCTCGCCGCATCAACAGGCGGACTGCTTTATGTAATAGGAGGTACCGGCGGTCCTTCTGGCGCAACAAATGCGGTGGAAGCATATAATCCGGTCACTGACGCATGGGCTGCATTAGCACCCATACCAAATCCTGTATACCAGGACGCTATCGGGGTAATTGACGGCAAGCTCTATGTCGCAGGTGGATGGAATGCGCCAATCTCTAATATTCCGATAAGAAATTTGCAAATCTACAATCCGCTAAGTAATACATGGAGCGCAGGCGCTGATATGCCCATACTGAGCGGATGCTCAGTCGCAGGTGTAATCAACCGGAAGCTTTACGTCCTGACTGCCTGCGACGGCTACAGCGGCTTTCGGAAATACCTGCATGTCTATGATCCTGACAGCAATAGCTGGACTGCAAAAGCTTCGCCTCCAAATACCCATGCATACGCAGGCGGCGGAGTTATTGACGGGAAATTCTACGTAACAGGAGGATTCGATGGAAGCAATGTGATTGCGGCGCTTGAGGTTTACGATCCCGCTACCGATACCTGGGCCACGAAGGCACCAATGCCCACTGCAAGACGCCAGTTAGCAGCAGGAGTCGTTAATGGCAAACTCTATGCTGTCGGAGGTTCCGATGGCACAAAGAGTCTTTCTGCGCTTGAGGTTTATGACCCGGTAACGGATACCTGGACAACCAAAGCGCCAATGACAATTGCACGAAGTTCATTAGCAGTTGATGTTATTGACGGCAAGCTCTATGCCGTCGGAGGATCCGATGGTACAAAGGTACTTGCTACGCTTGAGGTCTTTTCAAGCGCTGTTACTCCCACAACAGTTCCACCAACGACAGTCCCCCCGACACCAGTTCCTACTACAACAGTTATTCCGACAACGGTTCCGCCCACAACAGTTCCTGCAACAACAGCATCCACAACGCCAGCGAAATTCCGCGTAGGGCCGTCTGTTACCTTAAGACCTGTAACCGATGTCATAGATGCCAACCAGGATGGTATTGTTGAATTGTTTATGAACAACCCTTCTTTAAACGATGTGACATTGAATGTGGATGCACAAATCAGTGTACCCAGCGGCATACATGTTTACGGTGAAAATTTCGGACAGGCGGCAGGTGCCGGAGTGGTAGCCGGTACGTTCAGTGTTCCACCTGGCACGTCAAGAACCATATCAGTGACTATAAAAGCTGATAAATCAGCAAGAATCGGCTCGAATACCATTTCGTTCACAGGATTGTATTATCCAGGCGACAATAAAGACGCTTATCAGCCTTTGAGTTTTACATACCATGTAACCGTCGAATGGCCATCGAAGGAAATACTGAATACCACCGTACAAACTCCAACATCTACTCCCAAAATACCAGGTTTTGAAATGCTACAGGTGATTATAACGGTTGGAATGGTTGTGTTACTAATAAGAAGAAAAAAGTGAACACAAGTTTTGTCCTAACCCATCTTCTTCGCCGCAAGCTCAATCGCAGCAATAAGGCTGTCCCTGGGCATTATTGCAGCCACAGGTATGCGAAGCACCTTCTCCACAGTCGTAGCTACTATCGGGGCGCACACCAGCGCTTTTGCCCCATCCCTCTCAGCCCTGATTGCAGCAACAATAGCTTCTTCCATCGAGGTTGCAGAATATTCCCTGATTGTCAGGAGACGGCCTCCAAGCTTCAATTTTTTTTCCGAGATATAGTCAAGGACGGGGCGGGCAGCAATTACTGCAATGAAATCTGTTTTCCCCTTCCCTTCCAATTTCTGAAGCACTGCCACAATCTGACGCAGGGTCTTGATATTGGGCTCGCGGTGACCCGATAATAATTTGTAGATAGTGCTTGCAGGAATACCGGATTTCTCGCTGAATTCCGCTGCAGTCATGCGAAGTTCTTCCTTGATTATCCTTGAAAATTCCCTTATGAATGCTTCATCCGATTCCACTGCCGCTTTCATTAATTCTTCTGCTGTCATTCTCTTATCCTGATTGTATATATCTAATTGCTCATTAATACATTTGGGTTATTGGGGGTATAAATATGGAAATAGTTAAATAAGGTGTTTGTGAAGATAATAATTAATTATTACGGAGGGCTATCATGAAAAATTCATTAAAAATTCTATTAGTAGTTGTTTTGGCGATATTTGCAGCAGGATGCATTGGAAACAATAAGACCCCGCAATCAGTTTCAGAGCCCATTAATCTTGTGAAAATGACCGGGCAGGATATGGTGCAGAGACTGGGAACCGGCGAAATCGCCGGATTCATTATGTGGGAACCTTATCCCGCTATCGCAATGACAAAAGGATATGGAAAACCTTTGTTATACTCAGGACAAATCTGGAAAGGGCACCCATGCTGCGTCGTCGCGTACGATTATAACTGGTACAAGAATACAACGAACGCAGATGATATCCTGAAACGCATGGCGCTTATCCAGCTAAAATCCGTAGAATACATCAATAATGCAAAGGCAACGAACTCGCCTGACCATGAAGACCTGATAAATTATACGATGGAATTTGGAAGCATGACAGACCCCGCAGCTGCAAACCTCAGCCTTTCGGATGTCGAATTCGTTTATACTCCCAACATTGCAGGGGCACAGACATTCATAAGCAAGATACAGGATTACGGCATTTTTGACTCCGGGAAATGGAACCAATCAGGATATAAGAACGCTTCGGATTATGCAAACTCATTGATTAACACCACTTATTCAGAATGGGCAACTCAGAATAAGAATGCCAATCTTTCAAGCGTCGTATTAAAAACCCCTGTAACAATCCGCTATGCTTATCTTACAAGTGATATCCACGAGCTGCCGTTCTATGTGGGATGGAAAAAAGGCTGGTTCAAAGATGTCGGAATAAACATCACTCTCTCTGAAGGCACGCCCTTCCAGAACGGCGCTTTCGAGATGCAAAAAGGGTTCAAATCAGGAGCTGTAGATATGGGAAGCCTTGGCATCCCGCCTGTAATCATCAACAGAATAAACATCAACGATTTCGCCGTAGATGATGCCCGTGTCGGAGTATCAGCAGGGATGAATAATGAAGGGTCTGTAATCGTGGTGGGAAAGAATATCACCTCGATGAAGGATTTAAGCGGCAAGACCGTTGGATACCCGGGTCCCGGAACCATCCAGCATGTGCTTTTCCTGATGGAGGCCGATAAGGAAGGACTTAAGGTTCGCTATTGATGAAAGTCAATCCGGGGAAAAAGGGATTGGTTATCAATCTCATTTCCCTTATCGGTCTTGTAATCTTATGGCATCTTCTTGTAATCCTTGCCAGGGAAAATATTTTCAATATACCTTTCATCAGGCTGAAGGATGTTCCTACGCCTGTCGAAACGTGGTACGCTCTTATCGGTTCTTTGTTCACAAAAATCTACGGGCCCGGGCTTACTGTAGGAATCCTTGAACATACACAGGCAAGTCTCCTGCGTGTCATAGAGGGAGGCATTATCGCTTTTATTATAGGAGTCCCGCTGGGTATCGGAATAGGCTACTCAAAGCTCATCGGCAATATCCTTAACCCGATAATAGAAATCATACGCAACATGCCTCCGATGGCATGGATACCCCTTGCGGTGTTCATCCTAGTGTCCGGCGGTTCGATTTTCATCGTTTTCATAGGAACGGTTTTCCCCATTATCCTGAATACGATATATGGTGTAAAATCCACGGACGTAAAACTTATTGACGCGGCAAAGACGCTTGGTGCTTCAGGGTCACAGGTGATAACAAAAGTCATTATACCTTCGGCTTTCCCGTCCATAATTGCAGGTTTGCGCATCGGTCTCGGGGTAGGCTGGATGGCAATCGTGGCAGCCGAGATGGTTATCAGGAGCCCAATCGGTCTTGGTTATTTTATCTGGAACATGGGTGAACTCGGGCGATATCCGGAAATGGTGGCAGGGATGATTGTGATAGGAGTAATCGGGTACATAATGAATATCAGCATACTGCTCTTGCAAAAGAGGTTCATAAAATGGGTAGATTGATCTTAAAGGGAATCTCTAAAAAATTCAATGACCTTCTTGCTCTTGAAAATGTGAATTTCGATGTAGCCGAGGGGGAGTTCGTATGCATTCTCGGCCCAAGCGGATGCGGAAAAACCACTATCCTTCGTTTAGCGGCAGGACTTGATTCCCAGACGGGCGGAGACATATTCCTTGACGGGAAAAAAATAATTGGCACAAATAAGGAATGCGGTTTCGTGTTCCAGGAATATGCGCTGTTCCCCTGGAGGACAGTGAAGGAAAATATCGAGTTCGGGCCGCAGGTTAAAGGGTATCGCAAAGAAGAGTGCGAGAGGATTTCAAGGCATTATATCGACCTTGTGGGTTTGAGGGGATTTGAAGACCATTTCCCGCATGAATTATCTGGCGGGATGAAGCAGAGGGTTGGCATAGCGCGGGCGTATGCGAATAAACCAAAGCTCCTGCTGATGGATGAGCCGTTCGGCGCGCTTGATGCCCAGACAAGGAACATCATGCAGGCAGAGCTTTTGCGGATATGGGAGAAAGAACACATAAGCGTACTGTTCGTCACTCACAGCGTGGATGAAGCGGTCTATATTGCAGACAGGGTCGTCGTGATGTCAGCGCGCCCCGGCACTGTAAAAGAGATTTTTGATATTAACCTTCCGCGTCCCAGGGTAAGGACAGGCCCTGAAGCTAACACACTTCGGGATTTGATTCTCAAGTCGCTCGGGTCTGAGATTAAAAGGGCTGAAATAACAAAATGAAAAAGTAGCTAAAGAGGTTTTTTCCTTTACCTTGCGATTGGCAGTAAAACATGCACTTTTGTCCCTTTCCCGACCTCGCTTTCAATCCATATTTTTCCGCGAAACGCATCGACAATGTTTTTTGTGATGTACAGGCCAAGACCTGTTCCCCCGTACTTTCTTGAAGCAGACGCATCAGCCTGGTAAAAACGTGAAAACAATTTCGGTATTATTTCCAGAGGAATACCGATGCCGTTATCGGTCACCATGATGTGGACAAACTCTCCTTCATCAATGGCTTTTATTGAGATTTTCCCTCCGGTAGGAGTGAATTTTATTGCATTATCAAGAAGATTGCTTATCACTTCTATAAACCTGTCTTTTTCCCCATTGACTTTTGATATTTTGGGTACATCCTTTTCGAATGTAATTTGTTTCGTATCCATTATTCTTTCAACATCGTCCACGCATGTCTTTATAATTTCAGTCATATCCACAGGCTGGAACCGGAATTCGAGCTTCTCAGCCTCCATTTTGCTGATGAATAATATCGAATTTATGAGACGTGTCAGCCTGTCTGCGTTCCTGATAATAGCCAGAAGGCTCTTTTTTTGTTCATCCTTAATTAACCCGAGTTTTTCATCATACAGTAACTCGCTGTATCCCCTTATCGAAACCAGGGGGGTTTTCAGCTCATGTGAAACATTCGAAAGGAACTCGCTTTTCATCCTTTCAAGGGATTTTAGCTCCTCATATGCCGCCTGCAGTTTTTCATAAGAGCTTTTTGCTTCCTGGTACAATCGTGCGTTTTCTATGGCGACACCTATCTGCCCGCCTATGGATGCAAGCACTTCAAGGTCTTCATTTGAGAATTTTCTCATGCTTCGGTTTCCAAGGTTCAGGGCGCCAACCACCCTGCCTTTAGCCATAAGCGGCACACCCACAAGCGCTACCAGCCCTTCTTTTTGCAAATATGGCAAAAGCTCGCTGCCTGGATAGTGATCGACATCTGTGACAATAGGTTTTTTCGCAACGATGGTGCCCCCCGCAACACCTGAACCCACTTTTATTTCGGAAACCGCCCCGGCAAAATCCATGGAAAGACCTGAAGATGTCTTCAATTTAAGCATTTTCCCATCCTCTTCAAGTGTATAAATCGCACCGGCATCGGACGATGTCACCTGTATGGTTTTCGCAAGCGCTTCCCTGAAAATCTCATCCAGGTCAAGGGACTGGCTCACCACCCTGTCTATTTCAAAAAGCGTCTCCAGGGTTTCATCATGGCGCTTGAGTTCGGAATACAGCCTGGCGTTTTCTACCGCTACTCCTACCTGGCTCCCGATAGATGACAGGAGAGCGATATCTTCTTTTTTGAAAATCCTGTGCTTGCGGTTTGAGAGAACCATTGCCCCGCCCACTTTCCCTTTTGCAATGAGCGGGATGCCCACAAGAGACTTTATGCCATCTTTTTCCATGAGGGTAAGAAGCTGTGGATAAGGATAGTTCTCGATATCCATGGTTACCGGTTTTCCCGATTTGACAGCCATTCCCGAAACTGCCTGCCCGACTTTTAGTTTTGAAGCAGCCTCTGCAAGTTCTGGAGAGATACCGATGTAGGTCTGGAGGTTCAGGGTTTCCCCGTCTTCCTGCAGCAGATATATCCATCCGGCATCAGCAGACGTTACCTGGATGGTTTTGGTTATTGATTCCCTTAACAGCTCATCAAGTTCAAGAGACTGGCTCACCACCCTGTCTATTTCATAAAGAGTTTCAAGCGTCTCATCATGGTATTTGAGTTCTTCGTAAAGAGTCGCCAGTTCAAGATTCCTTTTGTCCAGGTCCCCGGTTCTCTCCTTTACCTTCTGTTCCAGCCCTTCCTGTACTTCTTTCAATCGCTGTACCATTACATTAAAAGACTGCGCAAGCTCCCCGATTTCATCCTTTCTCCCGGTTTCTATATTAACGGTGAGATAACCTTTAGTTACTTTCCTGGAAGCATCTGTAAGCCGGATTAGCGGAGCCGTAAATCTCCTGCCAATGAAAAAAGCCATAACTGCCACCACGGCAAAATAAAATATGCCCAGTTCTAAAAACCTGTCTCTTGATTTTACCGCAGGAATCAATGCTTCGGATGAATCCATCTTTACAACCAGCCCCCAATTTCCGGTTGGAATATAGGAATATGCTGCAAAAACCTCTTTTCCACGGTAATCAAGCGCCCGGATTGTGCCATTTCCTCCGCTTGCTGCAAGAATTGCAGGAATCGCGATGTTAGAATCAAGCGGGTATTTAAGGTAGAGGGCTGCGCTTGCATTATGGCGTAAAGGATTCAGATACACAACTTCGTTATCTCTTTTCTGGACAAGGAGAGATTCCCCGGTTTCCCCCAATCCGGTATAATCCGAGGTAACATCGTATATGAAAACCGGCATAACCCAGGCTGCAACGACACCTATGGGTTTGCCAGAGCTTCTATTTAATACATTATATGAAACGATGTATGCCGTCCTGTTATCATAATAGTTTATATTTCCAAGATAAAGCCCCTTTGTGCCATTCTTAAAAAAGTCCTCCCCGGCATAGTTTTTATTTATCTGTCTGACTTGCGTGGATGCGACAACTGTGCCGTTTAAGTCAAGTGCGGATATCTCAAGAAATTCAGGTATTTGCTTTTGTACTCTCAGGAAATTCAGGTTGATGTCGCCCGTTTTCCCGGTTTCAATCTGCTGCATGAAGTTTGAGGTTGCGACTTCCTTTACCTGTTCTATCCTGAAATTCACAACAGTGTTGATGTGTGTATTCTTTGCTTCCACAAGAGCGCTCAAATCATCGAAAACAGTTTTCTCAAGAGCGGTTTTTTCTGAGGAGTAATTGATATAGGTCACTGCCGCATAAGGCAGAATCGATATCAGTATCAGGAATATTATTAATTTCTGGGTAATATTTAAGCTTTTCACGATTTTACCATCTTTTTGACTCTTTCGATCAGGTCCTTCCTTCCAAAAGGTTTCGTGATGTAATCGTTTGCTTTAAGCACATGCAGTCCCAGCATTTTATCTATGTCCTGGTTCCTTACCGTAAGCATAGCCACGGGAAGCTTTTTGAATTTCTGCCTGATTTTCTTGAATACTTCCCACCCGTCCATTTCAGGCATCATTATATCCAGAAGTATGGCGTCAGGCTCCTCCAATGACAGCTTGTCCAGGCACTCTTTTCCGCTAAAAGCCGTTATGACTTCAAATCCTTCTGTTTCAAGCACGAGTTTTATCAAGTCAACGGTATCAGGTTCATCATCCACTACCATTATTTTTTTACTCATCTGGTTTTCCTCCCTTAAAGTCTGCCAAGAAGTTCATCTTTTAACCATCCCCAGTATCTGAAAGATACTAAAATGACGATAACATTACTGATCAGAAGCAATGAAATATAGAGCGCCTGTAAATCCAGGGAAGAACCTGCTAAACCGGGTTGATGTAAATATAAATGAACCGGGATAGAAGATAAAGCAATAATGCATGCGGCGTAATGCCACCTGTAATAACGTGGAAGCCTTAACCCCTCTCCCATCCGGGCGCTGAGCCGCGAAAGAATAAGATAAAAAATAACAACACCGATTGTCCCGATGGATTGCAGTAGCAGATGCAATTCCGGCGTAATTTTAATCGCCTCCGGTCATCACATAGTAAAGCCTGAGGCTTGAGGCAGCAAGTATTATGCCCCCCGCTGCAAAAAAGCCGGCACCGACATCGCTCCAAAAATCATAAAAAAAAATGAGAAACGATATGATGAATAAACAGCCTGAAATAATAAAAAGATAAGGAAGCGCAAACTTTTTAAAAATTTTCTCATAAAAATATGCGATACTAAAAGGTAAACTTAAGAGAAATAAGTATGAAATGCCTAAAACCAGGATTAAAATCAAGAAAATAGTTTTATTGAATATCAATGCTTTTCACCAAACGTTTCTTTGAATACATCTGCTGGCGTTTTTCGTGCGCTTCCGCTGAGCACGCTTTCGTATCCTTTCATCGCGCTCCTGACATCTATACCCTTCTCAGTGATTTCAAACTCACGTATTTCCTTGTCGTGCTGGATTCCGCGCGACTTGAGGATGCTGAGAACGGCGTGTATCCTTCCCTCAATCTCCACATGCCGCAGGAGTATAATATTATCAACCACGCTGGACAAAGCTTCCTGGGTCAGCTTGACTGCACCGAAAAGTTCGGATATCTCGCTGGTGACCGCTGTTGTCACGCCCATCGACGAGAAAAGGTCAAGAAGGACAGTGATATAGTTCTTACGCTCGATAATATCCGGAATCGCTGTCTCAAGGTTTTCTATGCCGTCGAATAAGATGCGTTTTACATCATTTTCCTTTATTTT
>JAPMTY010000124.1 GCA_026552835.1 Candidatus Methanoperedens sp. | reverse complement strand
TTGCTAGATGCATCGCCATGGTGCTTGTCTGGAACCAGCTTGCGGGCGGGGATAACGACCTGTGCGCCGTGCTTGTTGCAATGAATTCCCTATTCCAGGTGGCGCTGTATTCTGTGCTCGCGTATGTGTTTATCACCGTATTATCCACATGGATAGGGGGCGCGGGAGCAGGTGTGATCGTAAATATATCAGTGTGGCAGGTAGCAAAGGCGGTTTTCATCTATCTTGGCATTCCATTCATTGCGGGCATAGTGACGAGGTTCGTTTTGCTAAAAAAGAAAGGGATAACGTGGTATGATAATGTGTTCATGAAAAAGCTCGGCCCGACAGCGCTTATAGGACTGCTATTTACCATTGTTGTTATGTTCTCATTAAAAGGCGAAAAACTCGTCGAGCTGCCGCTGGATGTGTTCAGGATAGCTATTCCGCTGCTTGCCTATTTCTCCATAATGTTCGCCCTGTCCTTTTTCATGTCATACAGGCTGGGATTTTCCTATGAGCAATCCACGACGCTTGCTTTCACGGCTGCAAGCAACAATTTTGAACTTGCAATTGCGGTAGCTATTGCAGTGTTCGGGATTGGTTCAGGCGAGGCGTTTGCTGCCGTTGTTGGGCCGCTGATTGAAGTGCCTGTGATGCTGGGACTGGTGCATGTTGCAAGAAGAGCAAGAGTGATGTGGTTTTGAATAAAAAGGAAATTGAATTTCTGGAGATTATTTTGGCTTTTTGGCAAAAATGGGCACGAAAATAGTGGTGAACTTTTGAAATCAGAACAGCAATTTTAAACACAAATAATCCCAAGCAAACTAAATATTTTAATCTATAGTTTGAATAAGTTAGTCTTATCTTTTAATGTGTTCATTATACTGCGGTTCAGCATGAATGATGAATTAATAATAAATAAATTATCGGAACTTATTAAAGATGCATCTTCAATAAAGAAAACGACTGTTAGTGGAAGTATCATTAGTCATTTCACAGATAGGCAAGCAGAAAAAAAATTTCAAATATCTGCGGATAATATTATTAGACTTAGATTTGGGGAAAATTCAAAATTCTATAAAGATTTCTTGAATACTTACCAATTACAATTCTATCCAGGCGAAAAAGATGCTTATTATCATTACAGATTAATAATAATACAAACGGGAGTGCTTGAAGCCATATTAGATGCCCTTAAAAATGGGCTAACCGAAGACTTGTTTTACCAGAGAGAATTATTAGTTTTTAGTGATTTACTTGAACAATCTTTTGAATTATTAGAACACGGATTAAACCTTGCAGCTGGAACATATGGCAGAGTTGTTTTGGAAACAACTATTAAGGAGTTTGCTAAGGAACATGGTATAGATTCTAAATTAAAGTTTAACGATATTATAATTAATTTAAGAATGAATGGTTTCATACAAAAACCATTTGAAAACAGTCTTAGGGCTAATTATGAAATAGGGTCATGGGCAGCACATGGTAATGCGGAGTTCAATAACTTAAACAAAAATGAAATAAAGGAATTTTTAGTTTTTATAAGAGATAAAGTTCTCACTTTAAAATGACATTGCTGTGCTTTAGGATAACTTCCAATACCAACTGAACCTGTCTCCTTTTTATAAATTGCGAACCAACCTCTGGAAAGAAGAAAAGATAAAGAAATAACGCCCAACAAGATAATAAAAAAGGAGGCTATTAAGGGATTTATTCCGCCGATAAATCGCTGGAAAAGTAGAGTGTCAGAAAAATAAATTATTCCTGTCAGCACTATAACTCCAATGGATAAGCCGATAAAGACCAGGTATTGCGACCTTTCCTTAGAGATTAATTCTTTAATTTTTGTCATAAATTATTATTTATATCCAATAAAAAACAATCTATCAAACGGAAATAAAACCTTGCCATCTGATTGCAATTTATAATATTTTTTACACTCGGTTAATACTTCCTGCTCAAATTCAGATTTCATTTCCTCGGCTGGCAAACGATCAAGATAAGGCTTCAGTCCTGTAGTTCTTACAAAATCTATTACAGATTCCCGGGAATTTAAAATTTGGAAATATGAACTTTCCCATAATTCAACTCCTTTCGCTAATTTACTGATTATATCATAATAAAAGCCCAGATCTTTTAAAGTAAAAAGTTCTTCATAGCCTTTTGTATAATTTATCCAATTATCGCGATTTGCTACTGTCTCAATTGCAACATTAATTGGCATATTCTTAAATTTAGGTATCTGTACTGCAACAGCGCCTCCGGGATTTACACAATTGAATAATTTTGGTAAAAGTATCTCGTGATGAGGAATCCATTGAAGTGTTGCATTAGAAAAAATAAGGTCATATTTACTATCCGGATCAATATTTTCTGCATTGCCAACAATCCATTTTTGATCTGAATAATCCTGTCTTGCTTTCTCAATCATTGTGGTTGAGTTATCCAATCCGACTACCTCACTGTCCGGCCATCGATTCACTAATATTTGCGTACTATTTCCAGGTCCGCAACCGATATCGATTATTGATTGGGGCGCAATATTGATTCTTGAAACCAGATCAATCGCCGGTTGAGTCCTTTCTGATTTAAATTGTAAATACTTTTCTGGATTCCATTCGTTCATTTCTATCATCTTTTGTTTGCTATGGGTTTAGCCATATCCTTACCAGGCACAGCTTCGTTTTCTTCCATACATTAATAAATTTAAAGGTTGCGGAGGGTGGGATTTGAACCCATTTTTTTCTCATGCCCCCCGCTCTGCAAGTTCTCCATCCTTGAGCCAGACTACCGTGCTCACATACTTCACATCATCGGGTTCATGCGTTACCATCAGGATAGTGAGCCCGGTCTCCCTGTTTAATTTCTGGAATAGCTCGATAACCTGTTTTGACGAGATACTATCCAGATTAGCCGTCGGCTCATCAGCAAACAATATATCCGGTTTGTTTATCAGTGCTCTTGCAATCGCAACACGCTGCTGTTCTCCTCCTGACATCTCACGGGGACGGTGATGCAGCCTCGTGCCAAGTCCGACCTGTTCAAGTGCGAAAGTACCGGCTTTCATATACTCTTCCTTCTTCCTGCCCAGAGCCATTGCAGGCAGATAGACATTTTCAAGTGCAGTAAGCTCAGGAAGAAGCGCATACTCCTGGAAGACATAACCGAATTTCGAAAGACGGAATCTCGCCTTCCGGGATTCAGATTGCTCCAGGATGTTTTTCCCATCGAAAATAATCTCACCGGAGTTAGGCATATCGAGCAATCCGAGCTGGTGCAGCAGTGTTGATTTGCCGCTTCCGCTCTTACCCATAATGGCTACAAAATCCCCTCGCGAAATTTCGAATGAGACTTTATTCAGTGCCTTCACCTTCACTTCTCCCATGCCGTAAATCCTGGAAAGTCCCTTTATTTCTAAAATGGGTTCAGTAACACCTGTCATTTTAATCACCCCATATCGTATCTATTATCGTTTTACGGACTGCCATCCATGAGGGTATAAACCCGGCAGCAATCGCAGCTATTATCAGGCTTATTACGTTCATCGAAACTTTTTCAGGAAGGATCATTAATGAAGCCAGTCCGATAGGGAATTTCAAAGGATGCTCAATGAAATATGGTTTTATGGCAAAAAATATTATTATTAGACCAATAAATATGCCGCAAACCACTATGAACAATGCCTGGAAGATATAAGATTGTATTATTATGGATTCTTCTATTCCGACGGCCCTCAAAATCCCTATCTGCTTTCGCTTGCTGATAGTACTGGTATAGACTATTATAAAAATAGTAATGACCGCGACAAACAAGCCGATTGCGGTTATCATCATTGCAATCATGTCAAAGCTGTTCGTGATGTTTTTAACCATGCCGGCATAGACAGTCCATGGTTTTATCTGTTCTTTAATACCCATTTCCTGGAACTGTTTTACATACCGGTCTTCATTTCCATTATCTCTTGTCTTAACAAGTATTTGAGAAGCTTTGTCTTCCAGACCGTAAACAGATTCCATCCCTTTCTGGCTGATGTATGCCATCGTATTGGTCTGGATGAAATTCGCATCGAAAATTCCCTTTACCTTGAAGCTCTTTTTAACGCCATTATCGAACTGTACGTCTATGCTGTCACCGACTTTAACCCCAAGTGAACTATAATCAAGGTCACCGCCAAACCCTCCCGAAATCTCTTTTCCAAGTAAGATCTCGTTGTCGTCGAGCTTGCTCAGGAAATTGCCAGCGATAAGATAATTATGATTTGTAGTCACTTTCATCTCGTCATCCGGATTAATGGAACGCAGACCCCAGGTTCCATGTTTATCCTTATACGAAAGTGTAGCGCCCGTTACATATTGTGATGAGATGCCCACTACACCCGGAACGCCTTTTATTTTTTGTTCCAGGGAATAAACATCGCTTATATATTTGTCATCTTTTTTGGGTTCGATCACTATGTTGCTGTATAGCGAGTTGATTACCTGTTTGTTGGTTGCCTCGGTCACCCCGAGAAAAATGGAACCAATAAATACTAAATTTACGAAGATCAAGGACATTATAAAGATAATTAAAAGCAGTGTACTTTTATTACCTTTCGTCATTGACCTGTATGCCAGAAACAACGACAGCTTAACGTTATTGAACATATTCCCTCTTCATTTAGTATTTTCTGATTTTTTCCTGCGGTGAAGATAATATACCCCTCCAGCTATGATCGGCAGAGTCACAATAGCCGGTGCAGCCATGCCATTTTTATCCGGGATGCGCACATACAGGTTCAATGGTTCAGTAACAGTCCTGACACCGAGATCGTCTTCGAATTCGATATTAGCTGAATATGGAATGTCGCCTCCCTTCTCTGCGTAGAATGTAAAAACGCCAGGCGCATCATCATCGGGTTTGATCTTGCCAAGGAAAGCTGTTCTTGTCCCAATAAACGGGGCATCGAGGCTGACTTTTGCAGATTTCGCCTCGCCAGTTCCTGAATTTTCAATACGCATGGTAACAGTGACGAGGTCACCTTCTACCGGATTTTGCGGTTCGATTTTCAGGTCTGAAATCGCAAGTTCCGCTTTTCCGAGTACCCGGATTCCTGCGAAACTTTTCGAACTTATGTTTTCCCCGTTCTCGTCCTTATAATCCATTCTGATAGGGATTGAGTACGATGAAATTTCGGTCTTGTCTTTAACCTGGACAGCGTAGCTCAATTGAATGGATTCCCCGGGATTGAGCCTCTTTATATTCTTTGTATCAGCGTCCACAGGTACGAAAGGCAGACCGCTCGTAACAGCGCTTACCTGTATATCTCGTGCCGTACCGGTTCCATCATTTGAGACTGAAAACGTAATATCAAATTTATCCTTCGGGCTTATGCGCTCAGGATTTACCGTGATATTAGAAATCATGAGTTGAGGTGCTCCTCGTACCATTATATTGAATGTTTTGTTGGTTTCACGGAACATGCCGTTGCTAAACCAGCGTGCTTTGAACTCAATATCGTATGAACCCGAAGTTGCGAGAGGATCGACATGCAGCAGATAAGTTTCAGCTACAGCGCCATATTTGATAATAGTGCCCTCATCGATAATGCGGTCATTTTCATTTTTCAGTTTAATCGGCGAGTCAGGAACAATCTCAAGCCTTACATTTTCTATATCGCTGAATTCATTTTCAAGCCTGACTGACAGTGTTAAATCCTGGCCCGGTTCAACAGGCTGGGGTGAGAGCTGGTCCAGTACGATTCCAAGTTCAGCGTTAGCAGGAGCAATCATGAATATGAGTGCAAACACTGCAATTATGTTTATGTATTGTTTATTCATTTTTTTCACCTCTTATTTAATGATCTTCTTCAACTCGGACATTGAAATGCCCAAATCTATTACACCGAATTTGCCCGCGACTCTCAGGATTTCGCCTTCGACCATCGTAATCTCATCGGCTTCCAGGGTTCCTCCGAACTCAAATTCCTCCTTGTAGTCGCATCTGATTTTGAGGTCTTTTATCATGTTTGGCTTCAGGGTCACATAGAATGCAAATTCGTGCCCGACCATCTTTTTTGTCATCAGGAGAAAAATGGATTAGGAAATGCTTAAATAAAATCTGGCACGAATGTAGAGTTAGCAACAACCATATAACAAAAGTTACACAAATGTAACCAGGAAACACGATGAAAGTCTACGAGCTATTTACGGAACTGTCTTCAGAAAACAGGCTTGGTATACTCCAAACTCTTGATGAAAAACCGATGACATTCACCAACCTGATCAAAGAAGTTGACATGAACTCGACAGAAGCATCAAGACAATTATCAAGATTAACAGAAGCACGGTTAATTGAGAAAAAAGGAGACGGGAAATATTATAATACACTCTTCGGGAAACTGGTTTTATCCAGCATATCAGACCTGAACTTCATATCTGAGAAATCAGGATACTTCCTTGAACATGATACTGCACCGATTCCACCCGATATTCTAAGACAAATAGACGCCCTTTCTACAGGAGAAATAATAACTGGTGTTTATAATATTTTAAATACCCATGAAAAATTGGGCGATGGAATAAAAAGCTACATGTGGTACATGTCAGATGATTTTCCCAGGCACCATCTGCCCAATATCGAAAAGAAATTGGAAGAGGGATTGGAAATAAAAGTAATACTTCCAAAAATCATGTGCTCTGCTAAGCCATTTACCTCGCAGCTTAGCGAAAAAAACAGGAAAAGGCTGGAGATCAAAGTATTAGATGAGATCAAAATGTCAATAATCGTAAGCGATAAGTTTTCTATGCTCGAATTACCCGGACAGGATGGCAGGATAGATCAAAATACTGCCATCTTTGGCTATGATGAAAGATTCAAGGATTGGTGCAAAAATCTCTTCCAGTACTACTGGACAAAATGTTATCCTTGTACTTGATACAAAAATTCAGGTTATGAGAGTTAAGGATTATTTCTGATATCAATATTACGTTGATGTGGTTTTTAATTGCCCGTTTTCCATATAATCGAACTGGATCGTTACATTCACTTCTGTTTTTGGTAAGGTCTTCTCTCTTAAATATTCTGAATCAAATTCCATTACCTGCCCTTTGTTCGGAGGCAGATCTCCCCCAACCGGAACATTTTTCCTGACAACTTTATTGTTGGCATAATCTGTAAATATTACTACGGCAGTCAAATTTTTGGCAATTACATCCCCATCATTCCAGAATGTTCCATGCACTTTTACACTTTCCATCTCCGTATTGTTTTCTATCAGTCCCTGTGAAATTTCGACATCGCTGACAATAGCTACGCCAACAGTTCTTTGCAGAGGGGCAATCCAGGCCAATACAATTATTGCACAGACTATCAAAATTGCCAGTGCTGTGAAAATCTTTTTCTTCCTTGCTATGTTATCCATATTTCTATACATTTAACCTGCTTAATCCATTATTCTATTTTTCTTCCCTGTACCCTGATGCTGATGACAGACTTCCCGATTTCTTTAGCTTCATCTATCGGAACTTCGAATTTCTCAATAATTGCTTTCCCAACCGGGTCATTGGACAAAAACTCAACCGGGAAGCTCGTTTCCTCAAGTACCTGCACATCCCTGAAGCCTGCATTTTTTATTGTTTTTAAGTATTCATCTTTCTTTGTGGCTCCGGCAACGCAGCCGATATAAGCTTCGATGGATTCCCTGATGGATTCGGGAAGTTCTTTTAACAGCGCGATATCTGAAACCATCAGCCTGCCGCCAGGCTTTAGCACCCTGAATGCTTCTTTAAAAACCCTGCTTTTATCGGGTGCGAGGTTGATGACGCAGTTTGAAATGACAACATCAACTGAATTATCAGCCGCCGGCAGATTCTCGATTTCCCCGAGCCTGAACTCCACGTTTGTGTAATTACCTTTTCTTGCATTGTCCCTTGCCCTGTCAATCATGTCAGGGGTCATATCCACACCGATGACTTTCCCTTCTTTCCCTACCCTCTTGGCTGCAATGAAGCAGTCAAACCCGGCGCCGGAACCAAGATCGAGCACGATTTCTCCTTCTTTTAACGAGGCAAGAGCTATGGGGTTCCCGCAGCCAAGACCGAGATTTGCACCTTCGGGCACTGAGCTTAACTCTTCTTCGCCGTATCCAATTCGTTTGCCGATTTCTTCTGCAATATTGGCACTTCCGCAGCATGATGCAGCAGGAGAGCAGCAGGAGCCTTCGTCCCTGGCTATACTGCCATATTTTTCCCGTACTACTTTCTTTATTTCCTTTTGTTTCATTTTGATACCTCCTTTATTTCTCCAGTATATCCTTCATCACAGGTCCAAGCATACCCTTGACGATCTCTGCGAGCTCCTCGACCTTCATTAAAGATATACAGTACACTTCGCCGTCCTTTTCCCAGCTTATAACTGCCAGCTTATCCCCGGCATGGATTTTTGCTTTTTCCCTGATTTCCTTGGGCAGTACCGTTTGTCCCCTGTCATCTACTGTTATTACTGATTCAACCTTGCAGCAGCCCATATTTGCAGGAGGGCAGCAGGATTTGTTTTCATCTTTCTTTGCCATTTTATCACCTTGAATTCCAAATGGCATTCTGAATATTTAACATTTTCTGATAAATCAGAATAAACTGAAAATTCCACGTTGAATGTGGGAACTGAAGCAAACACCCGAATTAAAAGTTGTGCCTATCGCAAAAATTTCCGAAACATCATCGCCTCAACCTTGCTTATATCGAGATGCCTGACCAGCATCTTTATATCGCTTTCATCTGGCGCGCTTGAGGGCAGCATCGCTTCGCCCTTGTAGAAAATCACCCCGCCTTTCATATTCGCACCCACAAAACCTTTAGCCTTTCCCCTTATTATCAGAATGCCTCCCTTCATGTACGCCCCCGCGAACTCTCCGGTATTATTTACAATAACCACTCCTCCTCTCATGAGCACGCCCGTGTTCATGCCAGCGTCACCATCCACACGCACGAACCCGCGCTTCATCAGTATGCCTGTGCTCATGCCCGCATCCCCTTCCACTGTAACGGTTTTATCAGCATCAAGCCTCGCCGCAATAGTATCCCGGATTATTCCATCCTTCAGGAACAAATCATCTCCACTCAAAACATCGGGAGGAAGAATTTCATCCTTTAACCCTCCATGGAGTAAACCTGTAATCGACATGAACTTTCGATAACCAGCACGGTCAGACTTTACTTCAATCACATTGCCTGTCGGTTGTTTGACACTGCCATTGACATAGATAGCTCCTGTTACCATGCTGATACCCATCCGCGTATCAATATCGCCGTCCACGATAATCGACCCTACCTTTTGAGGGCGACCAGTCCCTCCAAAGAATTTCAAATCAACCCCGAGGCTGCTCCCAAGCCTGCGGCCGACATTTCCCTTAATCTGAACATCTTCTCCTCTTTTCAAACAAGAGACGAGGTCTTCATAAGTATAAGACGTGCCCTTCTGGTGCGGGATAATACCTGAAGGCAAAAGGCGCTCTCCCTTATGCTGCCAGTAAAAATCATAAGTATAATCACACAGGCAGTCAACGGGCTGGATTAATTCAATATGCATGGATGTTATCTCATAAGTTATTTGAATTTCTTCAACAATCTTTCATAGAACCCGTTATCCTTATTCTTCCTCGCAAGCCGCTCTACTATAAGTTCGGGCGTGCTGCGCGCCAGGTAATTATATCGCGGATTCCTGTCAACGATAAGATTCAGGTGCTCATCAAGACCCTTTGCTTCGATACCATCAACGCGGATACTGTGGGTCGTATTCTTGAGTATGGATTCTGCCAGATGGCTCACGAAAACCCCAAGCCCGTTATTATCATCCAGTTCCTCAAGGATGCCTGAGATTATTTTAGCAGAAGCTCCGGGCTCAGTGATGGATTCCATCTCGTCTGTAAGTACAATCTTTCTCTTATTGTTCGCCACAGCCGAGAAATCCTTAATCGTACTCTCAAAAGCCCCGGCATCCATCGTTCCTTTGGATTTGCCGAAATAGAAAAATTCTTCGACAAGACCAATTTCGCAGTCTTTTGCGGGCACCGGGAAACCCATGTGGGCTAATATGACGACCTGCGCCAGCAGCTCAAGCGTCGAGGTTTTCCCGCCGGAGTTCACGCCGCTCAAAAGGACCACACGGGCATCTTTTAGCTTGCCCAGCCCGGAGTTCATACTTGAAATACCGACCGTATAGTTTATGGGGACTGCATTTTCAAGGAACAGATTAGCGCCTTCCTTAATGCCAATCCCGTTTTTGGTATTGAGCAAAGGCATATTCAGTCTGTATTTACCTGCAAAACAAGCAATCGAGTAGCCAACGTCAAAATCAAGAACCTCGCGCACCATGAGGGATGCGGTCTCCTTTAAAGCTGAAAGCGTGCGTGCGTTATCCCTTAAAAGCACAAGTTTCTTCGATGCTATGACGCGCAGCAGGTGGTTTTTCAAGCCATCGGCCGCGCGCGGGTTTACTTTTATGGGATGTGAAACCTCATCCCCGAAGAAATTATTAACATACTGGGATTCTTTCGGGTTCAGGCCAAGTTCGCAAACTACGGAACGAAGCGCTGCGGCTGTTACCGAGTTGTATTTTTCTTTTATCTCTTTCTCAAAAAGGCGGTTAATACTGCCGTCCATTGCTGTTAGGAGGTCAAAGCCCTTCACGGTTATGGAACTTTTTTCTATGAGCGCGCCAAATTCAAGGTTTGCTTTCCTTTCCGCATCTGTAACTGCATAATTTAACCTGTCGTAAATGGAGCAGCAGCGGTCTATTTCGCTATCAAGCCCGCTTTTTAAGTTTCCGTCCGCTGATAACTTTGCAAGGCACGATGACAGGCGCAGAAGTTCCTCATCTTTTATCCCGTTGCAGAAATCCGGGCTGTGCTGCCGTATGAGCCTGAGCGCTGAAATTGCAGAAGTGATGGATTCAATATTCTTTGTAAAGAAAGAGAGTTCTTTTTCAGGTGCGACCTGCCACATCTCTGCTTTCCTGATGTCTATGAAATCAATATCCAGGTCATCGGGGAAATCCATTCCTGCAAAGCCTGTGCTTGCGATTACATGGGAGTATCCGCGGGCTACATCCACTGCTTCCCTGGCGTCTGAAACGAGCTGGACTGATACTGGGAATTTCTTGGCCGCCTCGAATTCCCCGGCATTTGTGGCGATTATCACCCTGTCCCTGATTGCAGGAATGTTGAAATTCGTCTTTATGGGTTTAATTTTCGATAGAAGAGCCGAGAGTTCATTTTCATCAAGCTTCCCTGCCGTCACGAGAATTTCGCCAATTTCTTTTTGCGTTTTTTCAATCTTATCTTTTTTATGCGCCGGATAAGGGAAATATAAGTTCAGTTTGCTTCTTGCATGCCTTGTATGGGCAGAGTCTTTGATGAGTTCAAGGATGCGTTCGTATATCTCATAAGCCTCGTTCGTTCTGAGGAAATCCCGAATACCTGCGCCTTCATCCAGCGCGATAGCTTCCAGAACGAGGGCTATGGCTGATTTTTCCGTCATTCCTTCAAGCTCGCAGAGCGTCGCTATGTCATGGTTTGTTATGGCGTCAAGTGCCTGCTTTTCCCCTCCGAAATGCTCGATGAGGCGGCTGGCGGTCTTGTCTCCAATGCGTGGGATGGATTTCAGCGTGGTTATCATTGTTGTTCTAAGGTTGTGTTAATATTTTTATACTCAAAAGGGGTTATGGTTTTAAAAATATTGGGATGAAGACTGAATCTTTGGATTATAAGTTACAGTTTACCATCAAATAGATTGAATTTGCTATAAATGAATATTTGGATTAGATTAATATTATATAGTCTAATAAAAGATGAGGATGATATCCAATGTGCAAATTTAAATTTTATATGGAGTTGGATATGTTAATAACTTTCACGTACAATCAAAAATTCAATTTATTATATTATGAAAAATAAAAAAAAGGGTTGGAAAGATATAGGTAAAATGATGAGCGATAACTATGAATTTTTTGAGTGCATTAAAGACGTTTTGGGTTTATGTGGTTCTGATAATGAATTAATAAACTTTATAAAAGAAAGAGATTTGATAGAAAGAGATTTTTATATAAAAACAACACATGAAAAACCTTTAGGTTCAGAATTTTTGAGAAAAATATATGATGAAATAGACCCTTTATCACTCATTGTAAAGGCTCACTTATTTGTTGAAAATTTTTTAGATGAAATAATAAGAATAAAATTTAGAAACAGTCAATTGATTCTTGATAGACGGGATTTTACTTTTTCATTAAAATTAGATAT
This sequence comes from Candidatus Methanoperedens sp., assembly GCA_026552835.1. The sequence continues at coordinate 15,257 of JAPMTY010000124.1, read as the reverse complement.
ATTGAGATCAAAAAATTATCTCGATGAAAAATTATATTCAGATATTATGTTACTAAATAAACTTAGAAATAAATTCGCTCACGATCTTTTCTATGACATTTCAGATTTTGATATGTCTAAATTTTACTACTGTGATGGTTTTTATGATAAGGTCAAGACGAACTCTAAAGAAGCCAAACGCGTTCTAAATATCCACATTTTAAGAATAGTTCTTTGTCAATTGCTATTTCGGCTAACTAAAAAATACCCATTTATATCGGATATTAAAATTAAAAAGTAGCCTCCGCCCGGCACAAGCCTCATCAAGAAACCCCGGATTCATAGTGTTCTCTCAATGACTTCTTTATGATTTTATCCATTTCCATTGCGTCTTTTTCTGTGAATTCACTCTTATCGAGGATTTTATCCAATAAATTGAGTTTCATAGCATATTCCCACATTGCCCTGCGGGCGATTTCACTCCATTTTATCTCTTTATGGGATTTTATTATGTCGTAGAGGTCGTTTGGCACCGATAATGTCATGGTAGGCATTTTATCACCATGATAAATTATGTGTGTACACATATTTATGTTTAAGTGTTATTTCACTGGGATGGATTAAATAAATCACCACAAAAGAGTGTGGAGAACGCTAAAGCCCGAGTTGCGCCTGTCTTCGACACGCTTTGCGAACGGGAGGGCGCACACACATATGCCAAACCGGGCATATGTGGATTTCTTTGCGAACTTTACGTCTTTGCGGTGATTGCAACATGCTCGTACCACCATACCGATGGAAATTTATATGAAGTTAACAGCCCCCTAAAAGCATGCGAAAGTATTATCCAATAAACTGTCCTATTAAAAACCCTAAGTTTTCATAACCCCCGAATTTAAACATGGGGTCTCCCGGAGAAAAAGATGCCTGTAAAAAAAGAAAAAGAACCTCTTATAATGCACCCGCGGCCGAGCTCGATTGTGGCTGCGCTTTACACATTACGTGACCTTGACACCGATGTCGTGATACTGCACGGCCCTCCCGGATGCAGCTTCAAACATGCCCGGCTTCTTGAAGAGGACGGCATGAGAGTTGTCACCACCTCGCTTGACGAATCGGGATTCGTATTCGGGGGTCATGATGCCCTTGTCGAAGTACTTGAAAAGGTTATCGAGCGGTTCAATCCCAAACGAATAGGAATTGTAGGGACGTGCGCGAGCATGATTATCGGTGAAGAACTGCATGAGGCCGTTACCGAAGTCCAGCCTGACGTGCCTGTTATCGAGGTTGAAGTGCATGCAGGCTACAGGGACAATACAAAAGGGGTTGTTATGGCGCTTGAGTCCGCTCTTGCCTGCGGGATTATCAGCGAGGCAGAATTTGAGAGGCAAAAGATGCTCCTGAAAGAAGCCACTCTGGTTGAAAAACGCCACGGCGCTGCAAGCCAGGAATATCTTGAACCAAGCCGCGGAGATTTGAAATATAAGGTGGCGGAAAGGCTGCTTGAGCTTATAAAACAGGGAAAAAAGGGGCTCAATATACTCAATGCAAAAAAAGAAACAGCGTTCATGTTCGCGGATATCAACCTCGCGGTTGCGCAGACGGCTGAAAAGCTAGGCAAAAGCTCAAACATCGTGAACATGGCTAACCTTGATGAAAACCTGGGTCTCCCCAAGAACAGGAGAAATGCCCGCGAAATTCAGGACGACCTGAAGCAGAGAGGAATGAAACTGCATCATATCATCGGAGGGCTTGATGAATATCCGGTAGCGGGAAATAAGGCGAGTGAGATAATCGGCGAAAAATATTCGGATTATGATTTTGCAGTAATAACAGGAGTGCCGCATGCCCTTCCCATGGAAAACATAAAGAACATGGAATTATTCTCAATCACGAACGGGCCGCGTCAGGTAGTGCCGCTAAAAGAAATGGGGCACAAGCACGTTGTGGTCGAAATCGACCTGCATCCCAAGACGCTCGGTGTAAACCATATTGTAGAGTCGGAATTCGGGGCGACGCTCAGGGAGATGAGCAAAGATGCCTAAGCAAATTGCAATCTACGGGAAAGGCGGCATCGGGAAATCAAGCACAGCCTCAAATGTCGCGGCAGCGTGCGCCGATGAGGGCTACCGCGTCACAATAATAGGATGCGACCCCAAGAGCGATTCATCCATCACGTTATTGCGCGGGAGGCGCATCCCCACGATTATGGATTTGATGCGCGAGGGTATGGACATAAAAGAAGAAGATATCGTATTCAACGGGTATAAAGGTGTCAAATGCGTTGAAATCGGAGGGCCTGAGCCGGGAATCGGATGCGCCGGAAGGGGCATTATCGTGGCAATAAGCCTGCTTAAGAAAATTTCAAAAGCGATAGAGGATACCGACCTTGTTATATACGATGTGCCCGGCGATATCGTGTGCGGCGGTTTTGTTGCGCCCGTAAAGAAAGGGCTGGTGAACGAAGCTTATGTGCTTACATCAGGCGAATATATGCCGCTTTATGCAGCCAACAATATCTGCAAAGGACTTTCGCGCCTTGAGATGACGTTAAACGGCGTTATCTGCAACTCCCGCGGCGCTCACAACGAGGAAAACATAGTCAGCGAGTTCGCAAAGGAAATCGGAAGCCAGCTTCTTGCATTTATCCCGAAGGACGTTCTTGTGCAGACATGCGAAAGAGAAGGTTTTTCAGTAATTGAAAAAGCCCCGGATTCCGATATTGCCGGGGTTTACCGCAAACTTGCACATAGTATTATGACGAGAAACGAAGGTAAAATACCTGTGCCGCTTGATGATATCAGATTAAGAGAATTGACGAAAATTTAAATCACCGCAAAGACGCCAAGGACGCAAAGTACGGAAAATTTTAATCTTTGCGGTCTTTGCGACTCTGCGGTGCACATCCAACACAAAAACCAATCAATATGAAAAAAAAGCTTGACATTCCCCGCATCCTCATTGCCGGAGACCGCTCTTCAGCCGGAAAAACCACAATCTCAATCGGCATTATGTCGGTGCTTCGGGATATGGGTTATAAGGTACAGCCATTCAAGGTTGGACTTGATTTTATCGACCCGAGTTACCACACCGAGGTAACGGGCAGGCATTCGCGCAACCTTGACGGTTACCTGATGTCCGAGCCTGCTGTGAAGGAAGTGTTTTCACATGCTAATGAGGGGGCTGATATTGCAGTTATCGAGGGCGTGCGCGGGCTTTTCGAGGGACTTTCAGCCACAAGCGATATCGGGAGCACTGCCCAGATAGCCAAGATACTAAAATGCCCGGTCATCCTTGTAATCAACGCAAGAAGCATTACAAGGAGCACGGCAGCTCTTGTTTCGGGATATAAGAATTTTGACCTTGAGGTGAACGTTGCCGGGGTAATACTGAATAACATCGGTAGTGTGCGCCATGGTGAAAAGGCGAGGACTGCAATCGAGACGTATACCCATACGCCTGTTATTGGGGAAATCCCACGCAACGATTCCATGAAAATCTCGATGCGGCATCTCGGATTGATTCCTGCGATGGAAGGGAGGCGAATGCTTGCTGATTTTGATGAAAACCTGGGCAGGATAAAGATGATTATCAAAGAGGGGATTGATATCAATAAATTCATATCAGTTGCCGAATCGGCAGAACCCCTTCCAAAACCCAAAGAAAATATTTTCAAAGCGCAGTCCCATAAAAAGAAGGTTAGAATCGCGGTGGCGCTGGATGAGGCATTTAATTTCTATTACCGGGATAACCTTGAACTGCTTGAGCTTGCAGGTGCTGAACTTGTTTATTTCAGCCCTGTAAACGACACCGTGCTGCCTGAGGTGGATGGGTTGTATATCGGCGGCGGATATCCAGAATTGTTTGCGCATGAACTTGAAGATAATATTTCCATGCGGGAATCCATCAGACAGGCATCGTCCGAAGGGCTGCCTATTTACGCAGAGTGCGGCGGACTAATGTACCTGACGCAGGAAATTACGACAGGTGTCTCAGGAAGCGGGAACTACCACATGGCTGACATGCTGGGCGGCACTTTTGCGATGGTCGGGGCTATCCCGGGGAAGACATTGATGGGACATAAAAGGGTTGTGAGTTACAACGTTGGCAGTTTTGTGAAAGATAACGTGATTGGCAAAGCTGGCGCCTCGTTCATAGGGCATGAATTTCACCATTCCGAGATAGTTGATATTCCAGAAGATACAACCTTCGCTATCAGGCTTGAGCGCGGAACGGGGATAAAAGGTAAGCTTGACGGCATTCTTGTGAAAAACACGCTTGCCGCGTACGCGCACCTTCATGCGGCTTCTTATACCGATTTTGCGAAGTCGTTCGTGGATTTTTGCAGTAAAAACCCGAAAATCTGAAAAAGAATTATATACATTCTACGACTTCATTTAGCCGATGAAGAAAGGGCATTTTATCCTGTTTATCATATTATTTTTAATTTCTGTTACATCAGCATTCTATTTTTTTGATATTATCGACTTTCCAAGCCTTAAATTACTACCATATTATGCCGGCTCATCGTTGCTGAGAATGGGTTTTGCTTATTTCTTTGCCCTCTGTTTTGCCCTCTCGTTCGGTTATACTGCCGCAACAAATACGAATGCAAGAAAAATAATGATGCCTGTTCTTGACATTCTCCAGTCTGTCCCGATACTCGGGTTCTTCCCGGCTGCAGTTCTTTTTTTTATCGGTCTTATCCCGGGCAGGACCGGAGTAGAATTCGCCGCAGTTTTTCTCATCTTTACAAGCATGGCATGGAACATGGCTTTCGGGGTTTACGAATCCCTGACCACAATCCCCAAGGAACTCATTGAAGCTGCAGATAGTTTCGGGCTTCGCGGCTGGCAGCGTCTTGAAAGCCTGACACTTCCCGCCTGCGTCCCGAAACTGGTTTACAACAGCATCGTATCATGGTCTGTAGGATGGTTCTTTTTAGTGGCATCGGAGATTATTTCGGCAGGGTCGGAAACATACAAGCTTCCGGGGATTGGAAGCTTCCTGATAGATACGACATATTCGGGGAAAATCGCCCTGATGCTTGTCGGATTATCCGTCCTAGTAATTATCATACTTTTACACGAATTATTTATCTGGAAACCCATGCAGTCATGGGCTGATAAATATAACTATGAGTATGCGGGTGAAAAAAAACCGGGCGAGTTCATTTTCAACATGCGGATAATCAAATATTTATTCCGTTCTATTTTCGAGCTCTTCTCAAACATAATGGTTTCATTGTATATATTTTTCCATCAGCATAAATTTATTAAAAAAACTTTAAAATTCCTGGGATATCTTATTCTAATTTCAACCCTTGCGTACGTTGCATATGTTTTTATTGTTTCGATTTCCAAAATGCTCATGAACCTGCCAGGTGATGCTTATTCCATTCCGCTTGCCATTGTTTATTCATTCCTCAGGTTAAGCGTTGCGTATGTGATTTGTGTTTTATGGACTATTCCGGCTGCCGTTTATATTGCAGGAAACAAGAAAGCTTCCTCGTATCTCATGCCGGTTATGGAGGTTGCCGCATCTATCCCTGCTATCGCGCTTTTTCCGGCTATGGTGGTTATTTTCATAAGATACGGAAGCCTTAATATTGCGGCTATTATCCTCATACTTCTGGGTATGCAGTGGTACCTGCTTTTTAATATGATAGCCGGGGTGAAATCGATACCTAAAGACGTAGATAGTGTCGCAGCATCTTTCGGGATAAAAGGGAAGCTCTACTGGAAAAAAGTTCTCCTGCCTGCTTTGTTCCCTTCATTTGTTACGGGAAGCATCACCGCATGGGGCGGCGGATGGAATACGTTAATAGTGGCTGAGTATATTGTTTTTAAAGGGCAGGAATTTCACCTGTTCGGCATCGGATACCTGCTTGACAAGGCAACGTTCCAGTCGCCTGATTCGAGCATGGTCATGTTATCGGTACTGGGTATGGCTGTAACTATTATATTCCTTAACAGGCTTATATGGCAGCCAATGTACAGGAAAGCGCTGGCTAAATATAAATTCGATTAGAGGCACCGATGCTTGCTGAAATAAAAAATGTATCAAAAACCTATGAATCGGACGGTAATAAGATTCAGGTTCTCGATAATATTAATTTCGCGGTGGAAGACAATGATTTTATATGCATTGTCGGCCCGTCGGGATGCGGGAAAAGTACTCTTTTGAGAATAATCGTCGGACTTGATAAACCCACATCCGGGGAAGTTTTATTTAAAGGCGAAGTGATCGCGCCTGATAACCCGAAGGTGGCTATGGTTTTCCAGAATTTCGCCCTTTTTCCCTGGCTCACTGTCAAAGAAAATATTGAGCTTGTGCTCGAATCAAAAAAACACGGGGAGGAAGCTGAAAAGGTCGCCTGTAAATATATCAGGGCTGTAGGTCTTGACGGTTTTGAAAGGGTTTACCCGCGGGAACTCTCAGGCGGCATGAAGCAGAGGGTCGGGTTTGCGCGGGCGCTGGCTGTGGAACCGGTACTGTTATGCATGGACGAGCCGTTCTCCTCTCTTGACGCACTTACATCCCAGAACTTAAAAGACGAACTACTAATGCTCTGGGCAGAGGCTAGCATGCCGCCTGATGCGGTAATCATGGTAACTCATAATGTGGAGGAGGCGGTGTACATGGCTAACCGCATTATCATTCTTTCACCGCGCCCGGGTAAAATCGTTGCGGATTTAAAGATCGAATTGGAAAGACCGCGCAACAGGAAAGATCCTGAGTTCTACCGATGGGTTGATAAAGTGTATTCTCTAATAGTGTAGGTAAGACATGATTTTCCCGAAAGCAACAATAAGCGAAATAATAGGACTTCTTGAAGTGGTCAACGATTCAGGCGGCATAGAAGATGCTGCCCGCCTTGCAGCTGATTTTGACCTTGAACTCGATGAGATACTCCCGTCAATAGATGGCGCCGAATTGCTCGGTCTTGTCAGGGTGGCTGACGGCAATGTCGAATTGACCGCAGATGCACAGAAACTCCTTGACACAGGTATCAGGGACAGGAAAAAAATCATCAGGGATAAGGTTGCAGACGTTGGGATAATAAGAGAACTCACAAGTAAGCTCATGGAATCCGATGAACACAAAATCAGTAAAAAAGAGACCCTGAAATTCCTGCAGGATAAGATTGCTACCTCTGATATCGAGAGTTATTTCAGAATAATAATCAACTGGACAAGACATGCAGGGTTAATCGGCTATAACAGCGATTCAGAAGAGATTTGTCTTATGTCAAGATAGGTATCAGATAAATCCGGATTTTGCGTGCAAAGATTTAAGTAATGAAGTAAATCAATATAAGATATATGATTGGAACTTCAGAATTGATTTTGATTTTGATAGTAGCTTTAATTTTATTCGGACCGACGAAACTCCCTGAATTGGCACGCTCCCTTGGCAAAGCCACAGGGGAATTCAAGAAAGCCCAGATGGAAACTGAAAATGAGCTAAAGCGTCTGGATAAGCCAATAAATGAGAGAGACACAAAAATCCATAATTTAGCAATAGAACTTGGACTGAAGACAGAGAATAAGACAACTGAACAACTTATTGAAGAAATCAGGTCAACAATTAAATCCGGGCAAACTTCACCGGAAACAAAAGCGAGTGTCTGATATGGCCATCGGAACACAGGAAATTTTACTTATACTTGTTATAATCATTATCTTTTTCGGCGCAAGCAAGATTCCCGAACTTGCTCGGTCGCTAGGCAAGGCGACAGGCGAATTTAAAAAAGCAAAGCAAGAGAGCGAACTTGAAATGAAGGATTTTGAGAGATCACTCAAGGAAAGCAAATCGCCTTCGGATAATTCTTCCAGGATCAGAACGATGGCAAAAGACCTCGGAATAGCAACTGAAGGGAAGAGCGATGAACAATTGCTGGATGAAATACAGAAAAAAATGCCAACTGTAAAATCCGAAAAATAAAAGGAAAACTAATAAAAATTATCTCTTCTTTGGCTTCTCTTTCATTAAGAATTTTAATAAATCCTTGCTGAGGCGTGTTTCCCGTCCCAGTCTATTCAGTACATCAGTTTCTGATAAGCCCTGCGATTTCAGTTCTTCCATCCTGTCGAATACGGCAGGTTTTACCTCTGAATATTCATTGATGTCTTTCCTGTGACCCCACACATCACCCTCCAGGAGAGAAATTCCCTGCATATCTAGGAACATCCGTGTTGAATTCGATATTGTCTTGATATAGGAACTCGGGACATGTATGGCTTTCACGTTGGGGCAAGCCTGCACTAATGCAAAAATATCTTTGTTTGAAGGCCTGAAAGCAAGATGAATTATCTTTTCGCCTGTTCCAAGGGAGTTGATTTCCTCTTTTGAGCTAACTACTCGAATTCTCATATTGTTATACCTCTTTATTTTATATTATATATGCTGCAAATTTTTTAGTTAATATAAAATTTAATCAAAATTTACAATAACTATATTTACGTTTCACCATATAAATAATCTTCGTTTATTTAATGATATTTGGAATAAGTTAAACTGTGTATATAAATGGGGATTCCAATCATCATAATTTTTTCTCTCTGTTTTTTGAAGCAAGGCTGGCTATCCTGGCGGCAAATGCCCCGGCTACGAAACCCGCATCGATATTCACTACAGCGAGCACGGAACAGGATTGGAGCATGGACAGGAGTGCAGCTTCTCCCTTCCCGCCTGCGCCATAGCCGGTTGAGACCGGGACACCTATGACCGGGACGCCGACAAGTCCTGATACTATTGCCGGGAGTGTCCCTTCACGTCCGGCTGCGACCACAATGGCGTCGACACCTGCTTCAACAAGTTTGGTTAATTCCGGGAACAACCTGTGGATTCCCGCTACACCCACATCGTAAATTGGAATAACGGAACAACCCATTTCCTCAGCTATTACCTTTGCTTCTTCTGCGACTGGAATATCGGCAGTGCCTGCTGAAATAACGCCAACTTTCCCGCCGTTTTTCCCTGTAGGCTCACCGATGACGATAATTCTTGCCCGCTTTTCAAGCCTGATTTTTGCCCCGCATTCATTGGCTAACAATTTTAATGCCCTGTAATCTTCATCCTTTACCCTTGTTACAATAGCACGGCCTTCATTTTTTAAAAGGACCCGCGCAATGGATACCACCTCTTCACAGGTCTTGCAATCGGCGATAACAGCTTCGGGGATGCCAACCCTCGTAGTCCTGTGCACATCTACTCTTGCAATATCTGATAATAATTCAAAATTTGTTATCCGAAGCTGCAGTTCAGCTTCTTCAAGACTTATCTCTGAATTTTTTAATTTCCTGAGTACATCGGATAATTCCATGCTATTCAATACGATAACATATAGATTATTCTTATGCATATGTCATGGGTGCGGTTCTTATCAGGAAAATATAAACTAAAAAATAATGAAATGTAATGAAATTAAAACCAAAAGTTATTTATACAAAACAAAAGTTTAGATAAACAATAAAAACGGATAGGTATAGAAACGAAAATGGACAAAAACGTATTTGTCTAAAACGGAAGGTTTGAGTAGGATGCGTGTAAAATCATTTAATAAAACTATAATATCATTCATAATTTTAGCAGGAATCTTTTTTTTAGTCCCTGGTGCAAATGCTTCTGGAAATTCATGTATTGATTGCCATAAAACATTGACGCCATTTATTGAAGAGCAGCAGAAGTTCAACCAGATAAGAATTAGACATCTTGAAATAAATGTTGGTTGCTCCCTTGAATGCCATGAAGACAGGGTGAGGCAGCTTGCTACAGCGAACTACCAGCAGTGGTCTGAATCTCTTCATGCACTCAAAGGAGTGACATGCGATGCCTGTCACGGGGGAGACCCAACACAACCAACCAAAGAGAAAGCGCATGTAAACATTATAAATACCACTGACCCCGAAAGCCCGGTCTATTATACAAATGTTCCGAAAACATGCGGAAAGTGCCATTCTAACGAGCTTGCCAGTTTTGAAACCAGCAAACATTACCAGAAACTTGAATCCTTGCAACTTGCGCCGACATGCACAACATGCCACGCCCCTCATACATTTACGGTCATGAATCCTGAAAATTTCAGGACTTCCTGCGGGAACTGCCATTCGGTGTATAAGAAAATAGCGCCTTATGATATCCCGCTTAAGGCTGAAGACCTGCTGGGGAGAGTAAATAAATTGAAATTCAATATTGATATGACGAGGCAGGATATTTACTGGGCCAAACAGAACGGAACCGATGTAACACAGGCTGAGCAATATGCAAATAATTCGCTGACAGAGCTTCAGAATCTTGCGCCCATGTGGCATGAATTTAATTTAACTCATTTTGAAGATCAATTGGATGCGGCCAACAAAGATATAAGGAAAGCTGAAACGCTTGTTAAGCCTACCGGAACTCCAACAAGCACGCCAGTTCCCAGGACACCCGGTTTTATAGGATTGACCGGGATAATTACACTGCTGGCAATGTGGTACCTGATAAGAAGAAAATAGGGTAAAGGGATGACAAAAACGATTCATGAACCCGGAAGACCTCCTTTTGTTGGTGAGTAACTGATGCAGCCGCATTTGAAGAAAGCATTTACTTTACTGGCGCTTGCGATAATTGCATTTATCTTCGTAAGGTCGCTTGTTGTACCCTCGTCGTTCGGACAATATGGATGGTATAGGGGCGACTCTCTCGGTGATATCAAAGGTTTTACGGTGGAATATGCAGGTTCCGCAAGCTGCAGCGATGAAAATTGCCATAAGCTCATTTATTCGGTATGGTCCACTGACAGGCATAAAACCGTAAACTGTGAAACATGCCACGGGCCTTCCGGAAATCACGTCAACAATATTAGGGAATTACCGGTGCCTGCAAATGATTCAAGGGACTATTGCGGCATATGTCATTATAAACGTGCAGCAAGACCAACCGCTTTCCCGCAGATAGACCCGGCAGTTCATGGCGAGGACCTGAAATGCACTTATTGCCACAATCCTCACAAGCCGTGGTTCATATGAACGGAGAATGAAAATGGAAGTTACAAGACGCGAATTCACAAAAATCGGTTGTAGAGTTATAATCGGGGCCGCAGCTGGCTCTGCCGTTATCGAATCCGTTGTAATGAAAGGCAGGGGAGCAGAAAATATCCCGGCAGGTGAATATAACTGGAATGAGCATTTCTGGGGTTACGTTGTCGATACGCGTATATGCATAGGTTGCGGAAGATGCGCAAACGCCTGCAAACTTGAAAACCATGTTCCTTTCGATGAACCGGTTTACAGGACATGGGTTGAAAGGTACAGGACAAAGCAGGACGGCGAGGTGGTTATAGATTCTCCAAATGGAAGTATCGACGGTTTTACTGATGATATCCCTCCTGAAGAAATTAAAAAGGCTTTTTATGTTCCTAAAATTTGCAATCATTGTGAAAACCCGCCCTGCGTACAGGTTTGCCCTGTCGGGGCGACCTATGCGACAGAGGATGGCGTTGTACTCGTGGATTATAAATACTGTATCGGATGCCGGTATTGTATCCAGGGCTGCCCGTATGGTGCCAGGTATTTTAATACTGAAAAGGGGACTGCGGATAAGTGTACGTGGTGCTATCACAGGATTACAAAGGGTCTTTTGCCAGCCTGTGTACAGGCATGTCCCACAGGAGCACGGAAATTCGGGGACCTCAAGGACCCCGACAGCATTGTCAATAAAATCCTGGATGAAGAAAGAATCAATGTCCTTAAACCGGATCTTGGAACAAAACCCAAGGTTTACTATGTAGGATTGGACAGGGAAGTGCGATAATGGAAGGCCTAATCTGGGGATACGTGTATCCCAACGAAGTTGAAATTCAATGGAGCATTCTGATTGTATTATATCCTTATATCACGGGGCTTGTGGCGGGAGCGTTCATAGCATCCTCGCTGTATCACGTTTTCGGTAAACAGGAAATAAAGCCAGTAGCAAGATTCGCTCTTCTTACCGCATTATCCTTCCTCCTTGTCGCGACCATGCCTCTTCTTACACACCTCGGACATCCCGAACGGGGCATTGAAATCATGTTTACGCCCCACGTAACATCTGCAATGTCGGGATTCGGTTATATTTATTCATTTTATCTCATAGTCGTTGTTCTTGAGATATGGCTTTCTTTCAGGGAGGATATTGTCAAAAAAGCGCACAATTCAAAAGGATGGAAAGAGCTAATGTATTCAGCTCTGGCTCTTTTCTCATACGACATATCTGAGAAAGCACTTCATGAAGATGAGAAACTTGCAAAGAGACTTGCAATAATAGGTATTCCGTCGGCTGCATTCCTTCATGGTTATGTCGGTTTTATTTTCGGTGGTATCAAGGCAAATCCCTGGTGGTCAACTCCTCTTATGCCCCTCATATTCCTGATGTCTGCCATAGTATCCGGAATAGCTCTTTTGATTTTACTATACGTGTTCTCAATGAAGCTTAGAAAACATGCTATCGACCATAAATGCCTTCATTCGCTTGCGCACTACCTGTGGGTTTTCCTGATATTTGACGTAACTCTTGAATTACTTGAGATTATAAGTATGAAATATGCTTCCCGGGAAGAAGTCGATATTATCAACAGGCTACTTTCGGATAAAATCGCAACCACTTTTTATGGCGTGCAGTTGACAATGGGCATCTTCATCCCGTTCGTGCTGCTCCTTCTGGTGGGCATGATAAAGAACCGTGAAACCCTCAAGATGTACATGATATCAATTTCATCTGTTTTTGTGGTAATCGGAGTTTTCGCAATGCGATGGAACGTGGTAATTGGCGGCCAGGAAATCTCAAAAAGCCTTAGCGGAACACTTACGTATGTCCCGGTTTTCTTCAGCCAGGAAGGCGTATTGCCAGCGATAATAATATTGATTATTCCATTTATAATCCTGAGAGTAGTAACCTATATTCTTCCTCCCTGGGCAGACATGGAAGAAGAACCAGCTAAATGAAAAATCAGTTTGTTTCGTGGTTAAGTCGGAAAGTCATAATGGAAGGATTTTCCATGACCCTGTAAGCGGAGTCATTATCTTTTCCTATTTTCACATCCCCTTTCCTTCCAACTGTGGCTGTGAAAAGATAATCTTCTCCTGAATAAACGTCAACGGTTTCCCCGGATAATCCTTTGACTGTCAGGACTACATATTTTTTTGAACGCTCAACAGTCGGTATGAAACTTGAAATATCATGTTTTCCGGTTCTTTTCTTTTTTTCCTTCTCTCTGATATCCAGGTGAATCCCGAGTTTTCTTTCTATCAGGTCGATATTCTTTCCGCCTTTTCCGATAACGCCGGCGATATCTTCCTCATCAACATAAACTGTGGCGCTGGAGTCGGAAACGACATCAACATTCACATCACCGCGGGTGTATCTTTGTATTTCTCTCTGTATCTCCCCGACCGCAAGAGCCCATGTGCCGGGACGTTCCTTCTCAATCCCGGTGACGGGCATCACAACAACCTGTTCGCCGTAAGTGTATATCTCGTACTCAATATTCCCGGTCTCAAAATCAGCTACGGTTATCACGGGCCGCGCTAAATCCTGCTCGACCATACCGTGCGGGACTTTGACCGTGAATTTAATATCATATACTTTTGAAATTTCGCCTTTATCTATGAAAACCACGGTATCCACGACCTGAGGTATAATCCCGAGTTCGACACGCCCTATAAGCCTCTGTATTGCATCAACCGCTCGTGTGGCATGAACAACTCCTATCATCCCTACGCCCGCCATCCTCATGTCCGCGAATACCTGGAAATCCCTGGTTTTCCTGACCTCATCATAAACCGTATAATCCGGCCTGACAAGCAGCAGGATGTCTGCAGTCTTTTCCATATCGCCTTTTATCGGCGCATACTGCGTTATTGCATCGGTTACCTGTAAATCGCGCGGCGATTCCATTGTTTTCACGATGAAACCCTGTTCGTACAATACCTCAGCCACACTTGCAGCAAATGTGGATTTCCCTGCGCCGGGCGGACCTGCGACAAGCACTCCGCGCTGTCTTTCGATAATCCGTGCTTTAAGCTCCCTGCTCAGCCTGTAATCATCGAGCCTGACGTTAGCGATGGGTCTTACAGCTGTTATTTCCGTGCCGTCTGAAAACGGGGGCTGGGCAACGGCTATACGCATCGAGCCTATCTGGAATACCATGACGCCTTCGTATTCTATTTCAAGATGCGATTCCGGGTCGCGCTTTGCCCTTTCGATAAATTCTTTTATGATTACATGAAGCTCGGATTCCGAACATTCACTGTCCCTTATCTTTACAAGTTTTTGATTACCTATGCTCCCCCTTTTCGCCATCGGAACAACATTTGTTTTAAGGTGCACGGAAAGTGTGTCGTCAGTGAAAAAGTCTTCAATCGTGAGGGATTTTAACTCTTCCATAAGCGGCATAAGATATTCAACGTTCAATCCTTTGGCCCTGGCGACTTCAGACTGCACCCTGTCGCTCGTAATAAAAATAGCATTATTCTCGACTGCAACTGCGCGTATCATGGAATCTATTTCACCTGAAGATGCAAGCTTTATTTGTTCGAGAGAAGGTCTTTTTCCAGTGAACTCAAGCTGTATTTCCCCATTCTTTGCCATGTCGCTTAATTCTTTTAATTCTTCAAGCCCTTTGAACCCTGTTTCTTTTCCCCGGTTTGCCTGCGCTTCCAGTTCGGAAACCAGCGCTTCGGGAACAATGATCCTGGCATTCTTAAACTCTCCTGCTTTCAATTTTGCAGTAATGCGCCCGTCAATGATAACGCTTGTATCTGGAACTATGGAAAACTCATCATTCATAATAACGTAATAATTCTTTTGATGCTAAATATATTCTCGGATTCAACGAATAGCCGGGATATTTTCTGGTATAATCCAATTTTCAAAATTTATAGAAAACTATATACCTAGGTAAACGGTAGCTTATAGTCGGTCTTGGCATATCCTTTGAGGCAACCTCTCAATTTGGGAAAATACATTGTAACAGTTGATTCAAAGTTAGCGAATCTACATTTGTCAAAAAAGGATATGTTGGGACCACAACTTCAAAGGAGAAAAAAAATGATACCACCTGAAACGTTTCCAGAATCCACAAAAGATAACAGCATAGAATGGATAATCACACAGGCGAGATATGTAAATCGAAAAGCTGTGATGACACAGAATGATTTATTAACACATATAGTAATTTAGGTTTAAAACTAAGGGTGATGATTATGATTAAAACAAACGAAGATGTATTAAGCTCGATAGAAGAAAACCAGGTA
>JAPMTY010000022.1 GCA_026552835.1 Candidatus Methanoperedens sp. | reverse complement strand
TGTGGGATAAATAAAAACCTTCATTGCATTACCTCTGTTCCTTTATAATATTTTTAAGTTTCTCTATATCGAGTTTTTTCTTTTTTTGTTTTAGAATAGGGATTTCACCTTTATCAAGCGCCCGGAGCGCCGAAGCGATATGCGGTAACAATTTGTCCTCGCTCTCAAGATTATGGAATCCCGGTCTTGCCCCGCCGCGTCTTGTTGCCCTGCAGCGGTATGGCTCGCCTGGCGCAAAGCCCCGCTCCTTAATGAAAATGCCATAGGGGTCCATTTTGCGAATGCCGGAAAGGAGAGAATCAACTACCTGGCGTTCACCGGTTACCATCACCCCGAAACAGGTTTCCTTAACCAGAACATCGGCATTGGATTCGTAAAGCTTTATAACCACATCGCTGGGCAGCAGTTTTGACGAATTGATTACTACCATTTTGGTTATGGAATCCATTATGAAACCTCCCTTATGTAAATTATATCGCCTGGTTTAAGTCCTTTCAATCGTTCCGGCTCAATGACTTTCCCGATTATATTCGTACTTTCGAACTTTTCTCCCGTGGGCCCGTATTTTTCATCATCTGTAAGCCTGACGCCAATCATACCGTAGCGTTTTGCAGCCTGGTTGGTCACGCCGATTTCACCTGCTGCGACTCTGGTTTTAGGAACATTCTCGGGATTGATTTCCTTATAGGCTTCCGCTTCCTTCTCCGATTTGAAAAGGTAAGTATTCTCGTATGTAAAAACCACAGGCAGTGGGCCCAACGGCCTGTCTTTCAGGCGCAGTGAATGCCTGAAGAAGTCAAGAGTTATCGGGGCTTTATCATCATAAAAACTGACATTGATTATTTTATCGGATTTCACGCCAAGACCTGCGACTCCGCCAGACCCAATAATTTCAATTGTGGTATCCGGGTCCTGTTCTACAATTATAGCATCATCGCCTGTGTATCCGTGTTTTTCAAGTTTCAATCCGCGTCCGCTTAATAATTTTTCGGCATCCTTAAAGTTCATGCCAAGAATCATTATCCGTTCCGGGTTTGAAATTACTGCAAGCCTGCTTCCTGCATCTGCTATTTTGATAAGTTCTATCCCCTCTGAAACATGTCCTATTACGCTATGAACCGCGCTTGATGTCCTGTCTTCTTTGTAGATGTATATCCTTCCGTTTCCCAGGCCGTCAGTGCGCACTGCTATGGCTCCTTCGGAACGGGCATCCCAGTGTTCATAATTGCATCCTTCACCTTTTAATGCATCATCCGATATGAACGAGTTTGAAAAAGTATCTACGGCAAAGACCTTTTTCCTTATGAGAGCGAGGAAATGTTCTGCGCCTTCAGGGGATTCATTTGACAGGTCAACTTTAAAATAAGTGAAAATTTTCATCCCGTCTTCAAGCTTGAGATTCAAGTCAGAAGTAGAAATCTTGTCAAGGAGCGTTTCCCATTTTATGACGGGTTCTATTTTAAGAATAGTATCTCCCTGTTTGAGATTGGAAATAACAGTTTTGCCGCTTATGACCTTTGCAAAAACCGCGTCTTTCGGGCTGCCATAATCGGAGATATGCTTATTTTTCGCAAGCATCAGGTATGAATTTTTTGCATCATACCCGCCTGTTCCCAAAAACACATCATACCTGTTATATTTTTGTTCCATCCTTTGCGGGATTATATCCGTTCCGACAGGTCCGAACGCAATGGAATTTACGGTTTCCCAGTGTGCATTCGTGTCCATGAAATCCTGACTGAATTTATTCCATAACCCGGGGTCGCCGGACAATTCTATCCTCAACTCACCTTTACTGGTAATGATTTTATACTCGGATGTGGCCTGTTCTTTTTGTGTGCCGGTTTTCAGGATTCCGATAGTTGTGCCCGGAATATAGAATGCTTTTGATAGTTCGATGGCATCTTTCAGGGTTGCATTCTCTTTTAAATCCGATTTTTGCCCGTTAATCTCAATTGAAACCACATGTCCTCCTTATTAGATTTGCGATTGGCCTGGAGTGATTATTTACTTTCATTAGTGGTTCTTTCAGGATTCTATTTCAATTCTTTAACTATTCCATCCAGAGCTTCCTCCCGCTCTTTACTGGAAAGTTTTGATAAAACAGCACCACTTTCCCCGATATCCACTATTTTACCAAGACGCATCAATGCAGCCCTGTCGCAAACCTCGGCAACGAAATCCATATCATGCGATACTATGACAAATGTCTCTCCCATTTCTTTTCTGGCCTGGAGTATCGACTTTGAAACTTCAATCTTCGTAACAGGGTCCATTGTTCCTGTAGGTTCGTCAAAAACAAGTATCCTTGGCTCCTTGATAAGAACCTGGGCCATTGCCACCCTGTGCCTTTCCCCTTCGCTCAGTTCATCAGGCATTTTATTGAGAACTTCTTTTGCTTTTTTCTCGGTAAACCCTGCAGTCATCAAAGTCCTGATAGCTTTTCTTTCACCAAGTTCAAATGGCAAATCAAGCCCGATCGATTCGGTCAGGTTATTAATGACATTCCTGTGCGGATAAAGGCTGTATTCCTGGTGTAATACACCAATATATTTTGTAGCGCGTCCCTTCTTATCAGGACCAAGCTGTGTCAGGTCTATCCACTCGTCGCCAATCCTGACATCAATCGAACCGGATGTGGGGCGCAATAAGCCTGAAATAATTTTTGACGTTGTGGTTTTTCCTGCTCCGCTGACCCCGATTATTCCGAATATTTCCCCTTCATTTATATCAAAACTGACATCATTGACCGCCCTGACTATGCCCCTGTCAAGAGAGAAATACGTCATCTGCAGATTGCGGGCACGGATAATGGTTTCCCCTATCTTTACTTCTTCCTGCTCGCCTATCTTCCCGACTTCTTTCATAAACGCTGCCGAGACTTCCGAAGGGTCGCCTATCATTATTATTTTCCCTTCATCAAGCCATATGGCCTTATGCGAAAGCTCTTCGATTACTTTTGGCCAGTGCGAGGTGATAACAAGTGACATTTTGAAGTTTTTTGTTGCGTTCAAAATGCTTTCATGAACGATTTCCGCTGTTTTGGGATCAAGAGTACCCGTTGGCTCATCCGCAAGCAGCAGGATGGGATTTTTTACAAGCTGCCTTGCAAGTACGACACGCTGTTTTTCACCGCCTGAGAGTTCTCTTGCGATATGCATCATCCTGTTTGAGAGATTTACCTGGTCAAGCAAATCCGCAGCCCTGTGAATGGCAGTAGGACCCATTTCATCTATCTCCTGGAGTGCGTTCATAACGTTCACGATAACCCTTTCATCACCATACAAGGCAAACGTCCTTTGCAGCATGATTGCAATTCTTCTTGTTATGTCCCGCCTTAACGGGTCGTGGATTGGCAGTGTTATGAAATCAGCATCAAGCGCTTCAAAATTTGCATTGCATTTAGGACATGCGGTTCCCACTTTACTCGGAAGGTCGATAAACCCGCAGCCGCTGCATCTTGCAAGATGATATATCACACTTCCCGAGATATCCTCAAAGGCTTCCACTCCTCTTAATACATGCATCAAAATAGATTTGCCTGCACTGCTTTTACCCAATATCCCGACAATCTCGCCTTCTTTGATTTCAAAGTTAATATCTTTAAGAACATCGACTCCATCAAAGCCAACACGAAGATTTTTGATTTCAATAAATAGCGTCATGTATTTTCTCCCGGGGTTATATATGTGGATTATTAGTCCGCTTTATTATAAGTTTTTGTATTTAGACACGCATAATGTTACAAACTATCGTTTTTGCGGTTAAACATTCTCTTATAATCTGTACTTCTGCGGCGTTTTTAAATAGCTAAAGCAGTACATAAATATAACGATAATACATTACATATTATTGGTAATATAAAAATTCATTACAGCATTTAAACCAATTCTTTATATTCTTTCTGTCTATTACAGGCATGAGGTATTGAATTGGATATTATTGGCGGTCCTGCTTCACAATTGCTTGCAGGAAGAGTTTCAAAGGAATTGAATTCAAATTTGCTGGTAAGCGAATTCAAGAAATTTCCGGACGGGGAATTATATACCCGCATAATGGACGATATTGAAGGCGATACTGTCACTATAATCCAAAGTACAGTGAACGATTCTGATTATATTGCACTTCTCCAGTTAATTGATGCCGCTAGCGGAGCATCCAGGATTAATGTTGTGATCCCGTACATGGGTTATGCTCGGCAGGATAAACAATTCAAGAGAGGAGAACCGATAAGCCCGCGCGCCCTGGCACGGGCCATAAAGGCCGATAATGTCTTTACGATCAATATTCATGCTGAAAGCATTCTTGACTATTTTGATGCAAAAGCGGTTAATCTTGATGCGACCCCAGTGATAGGGAAATACATAAAAAATATGGAATTCAAAGACCCGCTTATTATAGCGCCGGACGACGGTGCTATGAATCTTGCCAGGAACGCGGCAAGAGACCTTGGCATTGATTATGATTACCTTGAAAAAACACGTTTGAGCGGAGAGAGCGTAACCATCCAGCCTAAAAATATAAACGTCCGGGGAAGGGATGTAATAATTATCGATGATATAATCTCAACGGGCGGAACTATGGCAGAAACCATATCATTGCTCAGGAATCAGGGTGCTCATGAAGTATTTGCAGCCTGCATACATCCTGTCCTTTCAAACAATGCCATTCTAAAATTATTTAAAGCAGGCGTGAAAGGCGTCATTGCCACCGATACTATAGATAAGGGTGTAAGTGTTATAAGTGTGGCTCCTATAATAGCATCCGCAATAGGTAATCTTTAAATATAATGAAGTCATGTATCGGAGGTGATGGGCAGGTAACTAATTTTAAATACACTAACCCCCACTCCCCAACCTGTCCATCAAATATTCTATCTGTTTTTTAAGTTGGACTGAACAACATTTAAATAAACACCCACTAACATTGATTATGGTGGTGCATATGAAAAAAGCAATTATCGTGGCGGATATGTTGAATGATTTTGTAACAGGAAGACTGGGCAGCGTTCGCGCCCGGAAAATCGTTCCGAATATTGTGAATCTTATAAAGAAAGCAAGAAAACAGGGCATTCCGATAATATTCCTGCGTGACGTCCATACCCCCACTGACCGGGAGATGAAAATCTGGGGAGAACATGCCATGAAAGGCACTAAAGGCTCGGAAATAATACCAGAACTCAAACCTGAAAGCGCGGATATCGTAATCGAAAAGAGATGGTATGGCGGATTTGCGAATACCGGTTTACCTGAAATCCTTAAAAAAATGGGAATAGATACTTTGATTTTTACGGGAGTAAGTACGGATATCTGTATCCAGAATGATGTCGCTCTTGCCTATTTTTCAGGATATGATACAATTGTCCTTCGCGATTGTACGGCTTCAATAGATGAAGAAGCCCATGAATATGCCCTCAAATATATGAAAAATATATACGGCACTGAAATAACGACCCATGACAAAGTGCTTTAGGACATAGAAATGATTTCCGGCATAGATGAAGCTGGCAAAGGGCCTGTGCTCGGTCCCATGTGCGTTGCGGGAGTGCTTCTTAATGAAAACAAGCTGGATGCCCTCACACAACTCGGGGTGAAGGATTCAAAACAATTGACCGCTAAAAGACGGGAAATTCTTGCGGTCGGGATAAAAAAACTGGTCGATAAATATTTCATCCTTGAAGTCAGCCCCTTCCAGATAGATGAACTTCGAAAGCTAATGACAATGAACGAGATAATGGTGGTTTCTTATGCAAAAGTTCTTGAAGAACTAAAACCCGACCATGCGTTTGTGGACGCTGCGGATGTAATAGCTGACCGTTTTGGGGAAAATATCAGGAAAAAATACACAAGAGATTTGGAAATCACTTCGGAACATAAAGCAGATGTGAAATACCCGATTGTTTCTGCTGCCTCCATCCTTGCAAAAGTCAGGAGGGATGCCCTGGTAAAGGAACTGGAAAAAAATGCGGGCGTGGAAATCGGAAGCGGTTATCCTGCAGACCCGAAAACCATCTCGTTCCTTGAAGGCTGGGTACAGGAATACGGATCGCTTCCGGATTTTGCCAGAAGTTCATGGGAAACTTCAAAAAAACTGGTTGAGAAATTTGATAAAAACCAGAAGAGAATATTCGAATATTAACTGGTATACAGAAAAATAATCCCTTCTCCCCTCAGTTATTTATTCTTATTTTGTTTCTTCTTTTTTCTCTTCCTTTGCCATTTCCTTATCCATCTTGTAATCGTCATATCCCATCCAGGCGACGATTAACCCGACGAACAGGAGTACGAGACCGATTGTTGCTTTCAATAAACTAACGAGTTCACTCCAATACCCAAGATAGCCTGACAATCCTGTGTACCATGCAACGCCGATAATCAATATCACTATACCTACTAACATCTTTATTATATTACTTGCTGAGGACATTTAATCACCCTTGCTTAATTCATTTAATCTATATTAAGTTTTTTTATGTACTATCGGAAAAACTTATTACCCCGCTTATTAATAATACAGTAATGAACGGCGCAATCCTGCAGGTAGTCATTAAAGGCGTGTATTTGATGGAGAAAGCGCCTGGCCCGGTACCGATTGTACTTCTTGAAGATAATTCAAAACGCATTATGCCTATCTATATCGGTTTATCCGAGGCGATTTCAATTAATGCGGCGCTGAACAGGGATATCCCCCCAAGACCTATGACCCATGACCTGTTCGTTTCTCTCCTTCAAAAAATGAGTTCAAATATAGACAGTATCCTGATAGATGAACTGAATGAAGGTGTTTATTATGCGCGGATGTCTGTTTCATGGGATGGGCAGCATTTCGAACTGGACGCAAGACCAAGTGACTGCATAGCGATCGCCCTTCGATGCGGAGCACCTGTTAATATCAGGGAAAGTATACTTGCCGAAGCTGTAATCAGTAAAGAAGAACTGGAAACTATCACGCCGCTTGACAGTTATTTCTAGGATTAATACTTTCACATCGCTATCGCAAAGCAGATACATATCATGAATAATATAACTATTAACTATGGTTTTTGAAGAGAAAGGCATCTACACCGTCCATGAATTCACCCTTGCTGTAAAAGGTATCCTGACTTCGGGACAGTGGAACGACGTCTGGGTAAGGGGTGAAATCTCAAATTTCACGAATCACAAATCGGGTCACCGCTATTTTACCCTGAAGGATAAGAACAGCCAGCTTCAATGCGTCATGTTCAAATGGTACGGCAAGAACCTGAAATTTGAATTGGAGCACGGCATGAAGGTGCTAGTCCTGGGGGATCTGGATGTATATGAGCAAAAAGGCGTTTATCAGCTAAAAGTCAGGGCAATCCGGCCCGACGGCATCGGGGAACTCTACAAAGCATATGAGCAATTGAAAAACAAACTTGCAATGGAAGGCCTGTTCTCGCCTGAGCATAAAAAATCCCTTCCAAGATTCCCCAAAAAAATCGGGATTGCCACATCGCCTACCGGCGCAATTCTTCACGATATTTTGACTGTTATCAGGAGGCGATACCCTGTAAACCTGCTCTTTATCCCTACAATAGTGCAGGGAGAATACGCGACACAAAGCATAATCGACTCAATTTCAGCGCTCAATAAAACAGACGTTGACCTGATTATTCTCGGAAGAGGCGGGGGCTCGATCGAAGACCTCTGGGCTTTCAATGAAGAACTCGTGGCGCGGGCGATATTCAATTCAAGAATACCCATTATATCCGCCGTGGGGCATGAGACCGATTATACGATTGCGGATTTTGTGGCCGATGTCCGCGCCCCGACTCCATCTGCAGCGGCTGAGATAGCTGTGCCTGACAGGGCAGAACTTGCGAATCACATAAACAGGCTGGGAGACAGGTTAATCGAGATCCAGAGGCGCAATATCAATGACACTGCATCCCACCTTTCCGAACTGAAAGCAGGTGTCGAACCGCGCCTATTTTTAGAGAGGCTGGTTGATTACATGCAATATACGGATGAAATGACACAGCGGCAGATATTGAGTTTGAAGAGAATCATGGAGTCAAAAAAGTCAATTTTCAATGCACATGCGGGCAAACTCGATGCGGTCAGCCCGCTCGGTACGCTTTTGCGTGGTTACAGCATAACATTGAAATTGCCCGGAGAAAAGCTTGTGCGCAGCATAGGTGATGTTGAGAAAAAGGATGAGCTTTCGATAATAGTTAATGATGGAAAAATCAAATGCAAAGTAAATGATAAAGAGGTATGCACATGGAAATGAGTTTTGAGGAAGCGCTTCTGGAGCTTGAGGGTATAGTGGAAAAACTGGAAAAAGGGCAGCTTTCGCTTGATAAGAGCCTTATGCTTTTCGAGAAGGGGATAAAACTTGTGAGGGAATGCAATGATAAGTTGAAAAGCGCACAGCAGAAGGTGGAACAGTTGATTGAGGAGAATGGTGAGTTGAAAGTAGAGCCGTTTGAGGTTGAGGAGTCAGGAAAATAAAATATACATATCAATAGTTTGTTTTGACCGCACTTTTTCTTCTCCTCAGTATCAAACATTTCCGTCCCTCCCCCATCAGTTCCTCCCTTCTTGCCATCTTCAGCCCTTCATACACAAACCCATAATTTCTTTCATCCTTATATTGCAGCAGGGCGCGCTGTATCCTTTTCTCCCTCCCCTTCGCCACATGGACTTGTTCCATAGTGAAAGGATTGATACCGGTATAATACATGCACGTTGAAGCCGTCATCGGCGTAGGCGTGAAATCCTGCACCTGCTCTGTATAGAGATTATTGTCGCGTATGTACTCTGCAAGTTCAACCATGTCCTTTACTGTGCAGCCGGGATGGCCGGACATGAAATAGGGAAGAATATACTGCTTTTTCCCGAGTTCCTTGTTCAAGGCGTCAAACTTGTTTTTGAAATCCTCAAACACTTCTTTGGAAGGCTTGTGCATAATATCAAGAACGTGCTGAGTTATGTGTTCGGGTGCGACCTTAAGATGCCCGCTTACATGGTGTTCGCAAAGTTCCGGGAGATAACCTGATGAATCCGCCAGTACGAGGTCATAACGAATGCCCGAACCTATGAACACTTTCTTAACGCCTGGAATCTCGCGAAGGCGCCGCAGGAGTTCAACCTGTTTTTCATGACTTGTATCAAGGCTCTTGCAAAAAGTGCATATTTTATCCGAACACGCGCCCTGCGTATCCCAGCGCGCGCAATGCAGCGAATACATATTTGCTGTCGGCCCGCCCACGTCCTGTACGATGCCTTTGAAATCAGGCATCCTTGTAATTCTTTTAACCTCGCGCATAATAGATTCGATACTGCGGCTTTGCACGATTCTTCCCTGATGATGCGTCAGGGCACAGAAAGAGCATGCTGCAAAGCATCCGCGGTGGCTCACTATCGAAAACTTGACAGGAGCAAGCGCAGGTATGGGTTTTTTATAAGAGGGATGGGCTTTTCTTGAATATGGAAGTTCATACACATGGTCAAGTTCCTCAGTGGTTAAAGGCATGGCAGGCTTGTTCTGGATAATTACTGTTTTCGGGTGCGGCTGCGATACGGGTCTTCCCTGTACCGGGTCTTGCTCCAGGTAATGGAGTTTGAATGCTTCGGCGTAAAGCTTTTTGTCATTCGAGACCTCGTTAAAAGATGGTATCTCCACATAACCATCATGCCCTATCGAGCGCCACTTACTTATTTCCATTTTGATTGCAGTGCCGGGAATATCGGTGATATTTTTAACGTCCTCGCCTTTTGATAATCGTGATGCAATCTCGACAATCTGCCTTTCCCCCATCCCGAAAACCAGTATATCTGCCGGCGCATCCGCAAGGATTGACTGGCGCACCGAATCCTGCCAGTAATCATAATGCGCAAACCGCCGCAGGCTTGCCTCGATGCCTCCCAGCACTATCGGTGTTTCAGGGAATATCGAATGAATTTTATCAGAATAGACAATAGCAGCCCGGTTTGGTCTAAGTCCTCCTTGTCCTGCAGGTGAATAAACATCATCGCTTCGTACTTTCAGGTTTGGAGTATAATTATTCACCATGGAGTCCACATTCCCTGAGGTGACTCCAAAGAATAGGCGCGGTTTTCCGAGTTTCTTAAAATCTACATCGCTCTTCCAGTCAGGCTGCGCTATGATGCCAACGCTGTAGCCTGCATCCCAGAGCACGCGCCCGATGATTGCAGTGCCAAATGAGGGATGGTCGACATAGGCGTCGCCTGTTACGAGGATTATGTCGAATTCCTGGATTCCAAGCTCTGCGGCTTCACGCATTGACATGGGAAGGAAAAAAGGTTGATGTTTCATTCTTCTAGATGCAGAGCTACGGCTTCCCTTAGATTTCTTAAGGCTTCATTAAGGGTTTCCCCATAAGTAAAAACATCAAAATTAAGTGTCCTGGCACAGTAATATTTTCCATCAAAATAAATTTCGGCTTTTATTTTCTCTTGCATAATTATTATTTTATTACACTGAATGCACCTTAACTTATAACTTTCGCGGGGATATGTTCCTCTAACAGTCCCGCTTCTTACATTCCTGAAGCAGTTCCTCAAACGTATAGTGTTTCGGTATAACCTTAACTTCTATCCCGAACCCTGACAAAGTTTCAGCCGTCGGTTTCCCGATTGCGGCAACTGTCTTTTCATTCATTATCCTGACAAGCTCGTCCTTCACTCCCATTTCATCAGCAAGCGCCATCAAATTCCTTGCCATCATCGAGCTTGTAAATGCAAATATGTCAATTTCCCCGGCAAGCGCCCGCTCCATAAGCTTTTTGTGCCTTTCATCCTTCGGGCTTATTAACTGGTACACTTGCGTCTCATGAACAACCGCGCCCTTTTTCAGGAGACCTTCGACAAGTTCAGGCGCGCCATGGCTGCTCCGGGCAATCTCGATTACAGCCCCTTCAATTCCGCTTATTTGCTCAACAAGCCCCTCTGAACTGAACGATTCAGGTACAATACTCACCTGTATTCCGTTTTTTTGAAGGGCTATTTTTGTCTTCGGACCGATTGCGACCACATGCGTCTTATTGAGCTGGTCTATAAATTCATCTGGGTCATCCAGTTTTAAAAGCGTGAACTCGACGCCATTTGCGCTTGTGAATATCACGTAGTCCACCTTTCCACCCATGACCCTCTCCACAAATCCCTTAAAATTAGCATCTGTCTTATCTACCACATCAATCATGGGCGCGGTAATCGTATCGAATCCCATTGAATTTGCGAGTTTGACTGATTCGGCCAGATACCCCGCAGGTCTCATAATGGCAATTACTTTCATCATATATCTTTTTTCTAACGGCCTAATTCATGATGGAGTTTTACCACGTCGCCTATAACGGTTATAGCCGGCGCTTTTACGTTTCGCTGTTTGCACAGTCCCACGATATCCGCAAGCGTCCCGATGGTGACGCGCTGGTCTGGCCGTGTGCCCCTTTCGATGACAGCCACAGGCGTATCGATGGATTTCCCGTGTTTTACCAGTTCCTTTACATTTCGCGGAAGCATGCTCACGCCCATCAGGATAACAAGCGTCCCTTTAAACCGCGCCAGAAGTTCCCAGTCAAGGGCAGTATCTTCTTTTTCAGGGTCTTCATGCCCTGTTATAAAAGTGACCATAGAAGCATAATCGCGATGCGTTATCGGAATTCCTGCGTAAGCCGGAACCGCGATTGCCGAGGTGATACCAGGCACAATCTCGACCTCAATACCCTCTTGCGCAAGCGTCTGGGCTTCCTCGCCCCCGCGCCCGAAAAGATAGGGGTCTCCACCTTTAAGCCGCACTACTATTTTTCCTTCCTTTGCCCTTTTAACCAGCAATTCATTTATCTGCCACTGTGAAAGCTTATGATTCCCTGCATATTTCCCCACATCGATTTTTTCCGCGGATTCGGGAAGCATTTTAAGAATCGCCTCTCCGGGCAGCTGGTCGTATAGGATAACCTCAGCGCTCTCTATAAGCCTTTTTGCCTTTATTGTCAAAAGCTCGGGGTCACCAGGACCTGAGCCCACAAGATAAACTTTCCCGGTCATTTATTCCTCTTTTTGCTGCGAACATTTTTATTGCTTCTTCAACGAGTTCTCCTCCGCCTTTTCTTTTCAACTCATTTCCGATGCTCTCAGCCTTCTGCTCATATTCTGCAGGGTTTATAAATTCATCTATTTTTACGCAGCGCTTTCCATCCACCGAGAGAACTTCGCAGCGAACGTGAATTTTATTGCCTTCCGTTTGTGCAAAAGCCCCAATCGGCACAAGACAGCCTCCGCCAAGAATACCGATAATGATGCGCTCAACCCTTGTTTCAAGGCGTGTTTTTTCATCATCCAGAGCTTTTGCAGCGCGCTCTGCTTCTGAATCTTTTTTCGTGACTATAACAACAGTTCCCTGGTTTGCGGACGGGACGAAATCATCAGGATTCAGGCGCTCACCCGGAATATCCCATTTCATACGTTCAAGCCCGGCTTCGGCAAGGAAGATGCCATCGTACTGCCCTTCTTTTAGCTTGCGAAGGCGCGTATCGATATTACCGCGCAGTTCTTTTATATTCAGGTCATTGCGGAATCGCATAAGCTGTGCGCGGCGCCGCAGGCTCGTGGTTCCGATGGTTGCACCGGCCGGCAGGTCTTTTATTTTGGCGCCATCGCGCGTGAGCAGGAAATCATAAGGCGAGTCACGTTTCATCACGGCCGCAATAGTAAGTTCGGGCGGGCGTTCCGTGGGAACATCTTTCATGCTGTGCACTGCGATATCAATATCACCTGCCAGCATTGAGTCATCTATCTCCCGCACAAAAACACCGAACCCCTGCACTTCATGAAGCGGTCTGTCTGTGAAGGTATCGCCGCATGTCTTTATGATTTTTATTTCGGTTTTAACGCCGTTTTTTAAAAGAAGTCCTGAAACGAGGTTTGCCTGGGCAAGCGCAAGTTTGCTGCCCCTCGTTCCTATACGGAGCGGCTTGGAAAGCTTCATTTCAAATTCCTTCGATAAGCCTCTCTGGTCTTATCTATATCATCCTGTGAATGTGCAAGCGATAAGAAGTTGGTTTCATATTGCGACGGGGGCAGGAAGATGCCGTCAGCAAGCATTTTCTTAAAGAACACATTGAACTTTTCTTTATCGCATTTTAACGCATCCTGGTAATTGTACGGCATATCGCCAAAGAACACCTTGAACATGCTCCCGACGCCGCTTACGCTGTAATCAAGACCGAGGTCGCTGATTACATCAGATAAACCGGCGCGCATGGAATCCCCGGCTTTATTTACTTTCTCGTGGACTTTTTCATTTCGTAATGTTTTAATGACAGCAAGTCCGGCGGTCATGGAAACGGGGCTGCCGTTGAAAGTACCTGCCTGATACACCGGTCCTGCAGGGGAGATGTTTTCCATGATTTCGCGCTTTCCTCCTATTACGCCGATGTGAAAGCCGCCGCCGAGTATTTTACCAAGCGTGGTCATGTCGGGCGTAACACCGTAATATTCCTGCGCGCCGCCCATGGCAAGACGGAAGCCTGTAATGACCTCATCGAAAATCAACACAACATCATTCTCACGCGTCACTGCGCGGACTTCTTTTAAATAGCCTTCTTTCGGGAGAATGGGTCCGATATTGCCAAGCACCGGCTCGATGATAACCGCAGCCACATCGTCTTTGTACGCTTCGATTGCAGCGGTCATTGCCTCGATATCATTAAAAGGCACTTGTAGTGTATGTTTTGTGAAATCCTTAGGGACGCCGGCTGAATCGGGTGTGCCGAGCGTAGTTGCCCCAGAGCCTGCTTTTACAAGCGCCGCTTCATGCGCGCCGTGGAACCCACCTTCGATTTTGATGAACTTGTTCTTCCCCGTAAATCCTCTTGCAGCTCGTAGCGCCCCCATGGTAGCCTCTGTCCCTGTGGAAACAAAGCGCACCATGTCTATGCTCGGATACAGTTTGATTACCTCTTTTGCAAGCGTAACTTCAAGTTCGGTCGGCGTGCCGTACAGCCAGCCGTCAGGGAGTTGTTTTATCACAGCTTCTTTGATAGCAGGATAGTTATGGCCGAGAAGCAGTGGTCCGTATCCCATGACGTAATCGATATACTCGTTGCCGTCGATGTCGGTTATTTTTGAGCCGTTCGCGCGTTTAGTGTAAAATGGATATGGCTTGATTGCCCGGACAGGGCTGCTTACGCCTCCGGGAAGGACTTTTTTTGCCTCTTCGAATAATTTTCTTGATTTCTCGGTTCCCATGGGATACTGAAATTAGAGGATGAAGTAATATAATTTGTGATTTTCACTTAAAAAATAAAAAAAACGTCCGGACCGGGATTTGAACCCGGGTCGGAGACTCGACAGGCCTCCATGATAGGCCGCTACACTATCCGGACTTTTGGGGATTCGCATAAAGGGTTTTGTTGCATTTAAGCCTTTTGTTAAGATGTTGATGCAAAATCTTTTGATTAAAAGAATTAAAGGCTCAACAAATCCTACTACCCCTTCTGATAATCTGTAAGGGTTGCCATATCGCTGACAGCCCCGGCATAAATGGAGGCTATCTTAACGCTGAAAATATTTTTGTAATTATAGGTCTCTCCTTCGGACAGAACTTTATCATCTACTCGAATTCCATTTCTGGAAAGAACAAGCCATATCTGTTTTGGGGTTGCTTTGGCATCTATTGCCTGTGCCTGTACCGACCAGCCGTCACCGATATTCCAGGTCTCGCCAACAGCCAGGGTTATTCTCTCTCCCGATGTTCCATCCACATTTTGAGGTGGCGCTGGCAATAAATTTAGATATACATTGCCAGTCTTTACACCGCCGTTTGAGGTCACAGTAATAGTTCCTTGATATTTTCCGGGAACGATTTTCCCGGTATTGATACTAATGGTAACAGTACGTGAACCGGTCCCCCTTTCAGGGTAAAATTCTATCCACGGCTGGTCGGCTTTTACATTCCAGGACAATGTACCACCGCCGGAATTGGATATCGAAAAGTATGTCTGGTATCCTTCCCAGGTGCTGATATTAAAATTAAGAGGGTCGGGAGATACAGACAGAAGCGGCGGTCTGGTGATAAAGTATGCGAATATGCCAATGATGATAAAAACAGCAACGATAATTATATTTCTCATGCTTGAAGGCTTCCCGGTGTCTTCGTTCATTTCTTTCACCACTTTGTTTCCTGGTCAAAAACGTATGACTTTGTTATTTCCATAGTTGATACCACCCTTACTTTCTTTTCATTCAGATTCAGTGCCGTGATTTCCTTTTGTTGTTTATGTATAGAAAACTACTTAAATATTGCATTCCTCAATGAATTTATAATGACCGAAAC
Source organism: Candidatus Methanoperedens sp. (assembly GCA_026552835.1). The sequence goes on along the minus strand of JAPMTY010000022.1, from coordinate 2,089 downwards.
TGCAAGTATTGAGCATGGGATTCATAATGTACCTCAGGCAGTTGGAAATAATCTGGTTCTTGTCGATAGAAGTTTATTGGAAAACCTGATCGCTGAAATAGAGGACAAGCTCGATGAACTGGAGACAATTACCGATCCCGAGTTTATGAAAGAAGTCTCTCGAAGATTCAGTGATATAGAGAGTGGGAAGGTAACAGGTTTGGACGAAAATAAGATTTTAGAACTGCTCAAAGGATAATATGGTATGGGTATTGAAGGCTCACCCAAGCTTTGAGAAAGACTTAAAGAAGTTGAGCAAAGCAGACAGGGAACGACTTACCAAACTGATTTTTAAAATAAAAGAAGACCCTGCTCGTTTCAAGCCCCTCAAAGGATTTCAGGGAGTTTTTCGCGTCAGGTTCAGCGGCTTTAGACTTGTTTATGCTCTTAAGGGCGAGATTATATGGCTTGTAATTGTGGATAAACGCAAATATGTTTATAAGGAAATGCTGAAGAGGATAAAATAGTACTAAAAAGACGCCCATTATTTTTCTCTGTATCTTATGGGGCTTATGCTGGTTAAAAACTTTTTATATCCATAAATTTTATCGGGTTTGTCGCTCCTGATTTTAAAATAAATTACAACTCTACAGAGCAATTATAAATAGTTTCATCCTTATTTAGCCTCAAACATGAAAGTGACAATCCGGAAATCCGACATAAAAGGCGTTGTAAACGCCCCTCCTTCGAAAAGCTATACCCACAGGGCTATTGCAATAGCCGCGCTCTCAAAAAAAGCGACAATCAATAATCCGCTTATATCCGAAGACACAAAAGCGACGATAAGGGCATCCGAAGCTTTCGGGGCTGAAATCGTATCAAAAAAAGATTCTCTCATAATCAAAGGATTTGACGGGAAATTAAAAATCCCCGACAATGTAATTGATGTTGCAAACTCGGGTACCACGCTTCGCATAATGACAGCGGTGGCATCGCTTGTAAACGGCGCCACGGTTCTCACAGGCGACGCAAGCATCAGGACAAGACCCAATACGCCGCTTCTGAATGCCTTGAACGACCTCGGCGCCGAAGCGTTTTCCACGCGCAATAACGGGAAGGCTCCGGTTGTGGTAAGAGGGAAAATGAGAGGAGGGGCTGTTTATATCGACGGCTCTGTAAGTTCGCAGTTCATATCCGCGCTCCTCATCGCATGCCCGTTTGCGTCTCACAAGACAAAAGTGATGATAAAAGGCGAATTGAAATCCCGCCCGTATGTGAACATTACAATCGATATGCTAAAAGGCGCAGGCGCAAAAATAATCGAAGACAACCCGAACACTTTTACCATCCCGCCCGAGCAGGAATATGACATGAGTTCCTATAATGTACCGGGCGATTTCTCATCAGCATCGTATATGATGGCGATAGGCGCGCTGTGCGGTGATATTACAATTAAGAACCTGTATCCTTCAGAGCAGGGCGATTCGGTTTTGATTGAAATTCTCGGACAAATGGGTGCTCAAATCTCATGGAACGAGAAAAAAGGAGAGGTCAGGGTAAGCAAGAGCGAGCTTAATGGCATCGAAGTTGATGTCGGGAAGACCCCGGACCTTGTGCCAACGCTGGCTGTTCTTGGGGCGGCCTCGAAGGGAACAATGGTCATCGGGAACGCAGAACATGTGAGGTATAAGGAAACCGACAGGCTTCACGCAATGACAGTTGAACTTAAGAAAATGGGCGTGGATATCACAGAGGAAAAGGACAGGCTCATAATAAAAGGCGGCGCGATAAAAGGCGCAGAGGTGCATGGCTGGGATGACCACAGGATTGTCATGGCGCTGGCTGTTGCTGGATTGGTGGCCGGGGATACAACGATTGATACCATAGAATCTGTGAGCATTTCATATCCGGGTTTTTTTGAGGATTTAAGAAAAACAGGTGCTGCCGTTGAAATGCCTTCGCAGGATTAAAGTATCGCGCAGGAATACGATATATTTTAATACCGCTTCGCATGTATGGGAGGGTTATGCCCAGGTGGCCTAGTTGGTTAGGGCGCCAGACTCATAGGGTAAATTTGAAGAGGCGCTTATGCTTCCTGAGAAATCTGGAG
>JAPMTY010000123.1 GCA_026552835.1 Candidatus Methanoperedens sp. | reverse complement strand
GCAATAACTTTTATTGAGTTGGATATGGCTTTAACATATTCGCAGGCTGGCGTTGATATTGAAAGGGAGAACAGGGCAATAGCAGCCCTTGCAAAACAACTTGTATATAAACGAAAGGGACTGGGAGCGCCCCTGACAGATGTGGGTCATTATGCAGGTCTCATAGATTTCGGGGAGTACGCCCTCGCGCTTACCACAGATGGCGTGGGTTCAAAAGTCCTCATCGCAAACGAGATGAAAAGATGGAATACCGTGGGCATTGACTGCATCGCCATGAATGTGAACGACCTTCTGGCAATGGGCATCGAGCCTCTTGCATTCGTGGATTATATCGCTATCCATGAACCCAATAATGAAATCATGAAGCAGATAGGGGAAGGGCTTGCAAAAGGCGCGGAGATTTCAAGAATGACCATAGTAGGTGGGGAAACTGCGACCCTTCCGGATGTTATAAAAGGTTTTGACCTTGCAGGCACATGTCTTGGAATGGTAAAGAAGGAGAGCATTATTACAGGTGAGCGTATTGAAATCGGCGATGCCATAATCGGGCTTCCCTCAAACGGCGTGCACAGCAATGGTTATTCCCTTGTCCGCAGGATTATAAAAGACTCGGGCTGCTCTTACCGGGACGCTTTCCCGTATAATAAAAATACCACTATCGGGGATGAGCTTTTGATCCCGACAAGGATTTACATGGAAATCCTAGACGCGGCTCTAAAGTTCGATATTCACGGGCTGGCGCACATAACAGGAAGCGGCCTCATGAAACTTCACCGCATCACAAAACTCGGGTTTGATATCAGAGACCCGCTCCCGCCGCAGCCCGTATTCAGGTTCCTGCAGGAGGAAGGGGATGTGGAAGATGTTGAGATGTACAAGACCTTCAATATGGGGATGGGTTTTGTAGTGGTTGTACCGCAAAGCGAAGCGAAGGATGTTTCAAAAATGATGGGGGGGAAGATTGTCGGGGAGATTGTGGATGAAGGGATCTTTGTTAAAGGAATGGAAATAAAATAAGAAAATCGAAAAAAGCCAATCCTTAAATAAGAACAAAGCAGACAATTATTGATAATTATGGCGGATGAATTGTTAGTGTTATTAAATAAAGCGATTGCAAGGGAAATCGGTGTTAGTGTACAGTATATGTGGCAGCATGTTATGGCATTGGGCATGAAAAGCCCTGAGATTAAAGATGTTTTCGAAGATATTGCCATAGAAGAAATGAAACATGCCGAGAAGATTGCAGAGAGGCTTTTTTATCTTGGCGGGATTCCTACCACGAAACCAACGCCGATTGATGTGGGCAAATCCCTGAAAGAGATGATTGAGAACGACCTCCGGGCAGAGAACGAGGCTATCGGGATGTACAAAGAAATAATAGATATGGCATCAGAAAAAGGAGACTCGACCACACGATTGTTGTTTGAGGAGATTTTAACGGCTGAGGAAGAACACAAACATACGTTTACGATCCTGTTGAAATAATAGCTGTTTGGTGTTCCAACTGAAAAACGTATTTTTATTTTTTGCACCTCATCATATCAATAGGGATAACCACAAGGTTTTTAAAGTGATTCGGCAATTATAGTATGACTTGCATTGATGTGGTACGAAAAACATCAATGCAAATAATCATCCAAGAAAGAGTTAGATTCAGATAATAAATGATCACGCAGAAGTCACAATCAATGAATTGTGACCTGATATTCAATGTTACTTGTCATTTCCGGTTTGAGAAATATAAAGAGTCCAGGGACTAATATAGACGATATTAGTTCAGGATAGTAAAAACGTTAGCGTAGTTCAAACCAGTGAAATTCTTTTTCTAACACTATTCTTAGGGAGGGTACTAAACATGCAAAATTCAGATACAACAAAATATATCATTCATGCCATAATAAAAGCTGATGGAGTTATAGAAAGACCTGATGTCGTCGGGGCGATTTTCGGGCAGACAGAAGGACTAATAGGCGCTGACCTTGACCTGAGGGAACTGCAAAAAAGCGGCAGGATCGGACGGCTTGAGGTCAATATAAAATCAAACATGGGTAAATCAAACGGGACAATCGAGATACCTTCAAGCCTTGATAAGGTAGAAACCGCTGTCCTTGGAGCCAGTCTTGAAACTATTGACAGGATAGGGCCATGCATCTCAAACATCAACGTAGTAAAAATAGAGGATGTGAGGTCATCGAAAAGGAAACAGGTGGTAGACCGCGCAAAACAGATTCTCACGGCGATGTTTGATGAAATGCTTCCTGAGAGCCAGGAAATCATTGATGAGGTCAGGCAGTCTGTGAGGATTGAAGAGATGACCACGTATGGCAAAGATAACATCCCGATGGGACCAAATGTTCTTGATTCGGATGCCATAATAGTAGTTGAAGGACGGGCTGATGTGCTTAACCTCCTGCGTTACGGTATTAAGAACTCTATTGCAGTCGGCGGAACAAACGTGCCGCAGGCTGTAGTCGATTTATGCAAGAAAAAGACAGTCACGGCTTTTACAGATGGAGACAGGGGCGGAGAACTTATAATAAAGGAACTGCTCCAGGTCGCGGATATAGATTTCATTGCGCGCGCCCCGGACGGGAAAGGCGTTGAGGAACTTGTCCAGAAAGAAATTGTCAAGTCACTAAGACAGAAAATACCTGTTGAGCAGGGGCTTGATTATTACCAGGTCGGCAAAAAGAGAAGAGTTGCCATCATGGCAGCTACAAGGAAAAAGATAACAGGAAAGAGCGAACCTTCAGTCCCTGAAGAAATAGAAATGAAACCTGCCAAGGAAGAGCTTGCAGAATTCGAGGCTCCCGAGGCAGAAAAGATGGAAAGACCCAGGCAGAGGGAAGAACCCAGAGAAGAAAGGGAAAAAGAGGCCAGGAAAGAAAGTCCTTTCCAGGAACATATAACCCAATTGAGCGGCACGCTCAGCGCACGTTTGATAGATGAACAGAACAGCGTCATAAGCGAAGTGCCTGTACGCGATCTTGCAAATGCATTAAGGGACATAAACGGCAATGTCAAAAGCCTGGTATTCGATGGCGTCATAACCCAGCGCATTGTGGATATTGCATCAGAAAAAGGGATTGAGACTCTAATAGGCGCAAAATTGGGTAATCTTGTAAAAAGCCCTGCATCAATGCATATAGAAACTTCAAGTGAACTATAAGGTAAATGTGGGTTAAACCTCATCCGGATTTCAGTCCGGAAAAACCCCTGTTCCTGTGCATTCTTGCCAATACTGAGACAGCTAAAATCCCGAACATATCCGCAGCAGGAAAATCCCCGAAGCTTACGGATTATACCCCTGCAGCGGATGCCGAACTCGTTGAGACAGGCAACGCTATAAGTATAAATGAGCCTGCAATGACACCTTCGGGGGCTCCTACTCCTGCTGTTATCACAAGGGCTTCAATGCTCCTTACTGAAATCCCGTGTCTTTTTATTAACGCAGGGCTGCGTGTCCGCCCGAGAATACCGACTATCGATCTCAACGCCCAACCCGGCGGGGATATAAGGAAAGGAAATGCGGTGGCGGATGCACTTGAAATTTACACTAAATCCAGGGCTCTTGGAAAAAAGCTTTCAAAATTCTCGGATTTTGTAATTATCGGCGAGAGTGTCCCAGGTGGAACAACCACTGCCATGGCAGTGATGAAAGCCCTGGGGTATGATGGGAAAGTTTCATCCAGTTTCCCGGAAAACCCGCTTGGCATTAAGAATATGGTAGTCTCTGAAGGAATGAGGAATTCAGGGATATCCTTCGGCAGTTTACGGAACCAGCCGCTTCGTGCGGTCGGGTGCATCGGCGACCCCATGATGGCGGCGGCAGCCGGGCTTGTGGACGGGCTTGAGACAAAGACCGTGCTTGCAGGCGGGACGCAGATGGTTTCGGTTTTGAGTATTATTAAACATCTCGGCCTGAAAAATGATGTTTCCATCGCAACAACCCATTATGTTGCAGATGACCCGAGCGCCAATTTCAGGGAAATGACAGATATCCTGGGTTACAAAGCTTATGCCGCCGACCCGGGATTTGGTGATTCAAGGTTCCCCGGGCTTCGGATGTATGAAACAGGGGATGTAAAAGAAGGAGTGGGCGCCGGTGGAGCAATGTTCGCCGCTTCGATGATGGGTTTTTCGCAAAAAGAGTTCAGGGAGAAAGTGGAAGAAGTGTGCGACAGTATTTTCGGTGTGTAATCATTTCATAATTTCTTTATCGATATTGCCGACAAGTTTTTTCATTTTATTATACCATTCGTCTATGTTCCCTGCTACTTTCTCTTTCATTTTGCACGGGTCAAGCGCGGTATAATCGTAATAATAGCCGCCCTCGCTGATTGTTCTTGTCTCACGGTACACAAGACCACATACCATCAGGTTCTGCAGCGACCTGTAAGCCGTACTTCGTTCCCTGTTCAAAAGCTCACCAAGACGTTCTGCTGTCATCGGGCCATTTGTGACGAGCACCTTATAAGCGTCAATGTCGATATTCTTAAGACCCAGGATACATTTTGCAATATCCTCGCATTTGAAGTCCCCCCTTATCATTTCAGGAATAGATCTTGGCATGATGTCCTCTGTTTTGCACAATTTAGACAAAACCTATCTATACTTATAAGCATAAATAGCTTGTGAAGTGCAATGAATGGTTTGATAACGGTTATCGGATGCATGAAATGCGGCAGGTGCGACGGCGTGTGCAAGGAGGGGGCTCTTTTGCGTATCGACGGCATTGTAAGAATAGATTACAATAGATGCACGCAATGTATGCGCTGCATTATAGCTTGCCCGAATAAAGCCCTGAAACTTCTTGATTGAAGTATCACAATAATTTTATATGACCCTATTGCCATTATACAGGCTAACGCTTTTAAGCGTGAGGTGAATTATGGACCCAATAAATGCAGTTGTAGGGATTATACAATTAGTTATCTCCATTATACTTGCAGTCGTTGCATTGTATATCGGCTTTTCAGTATTTGGCAAGATAACTAAAGGAATCGATGAACAAAAAGAACTTGCAAAAGGCAACACTGCCATAGGAATTCTTGTCGCTTCGGTATTTTTTGCGATAGGCATCGTGGTGCAGTCGGGCGTTACTGGAATATCCAGCGGCATTAAAGCAGCCCAGGCATCGGCCGGTGGCATCCTGTCAGCAGGCGGCTTAGTAGCAATCGGAATGGGCATACTCCAGTTAATACTCGGAATCGTGCTTGCAATCGCAGCGATATATCTTGCATTGAACATTCTCGATAAGCTGACCAAAGGCATCGAGGAGTTCGAGGAACTCAAGAAAGGAAACGTGGCTGTAGCGCTGGAAATGGCTGGTGTAATAATCACCACGGCGGTTATCATACAGTCAGGCGTGGCTGGAATAACTGCTGCACTGATTTAATTTTCCTTTTTTATTTTATTTTTTTTAATTATATTTCTGTTTCTTGCTTTGCTATTGATTAATAAATCCTTATATCCCACTTCAACAATCCTTAGCCGTGTGATTCCATGAAACCTATCGAAAAATCAGAAGGCATCGGCGGCATGCTCACAGCGTTCCGGAAACTTGCGCGCGGAAGGGAAAAGATAACCTTCATAGGATGCCCGGGCTGGTGCAATCCTTTTGCCGAACTTTTGGGCTTTGTTTTACGTGATGCAGGAAAAGAGATGGTATTCATCCCGAACCTGCGGAAAGAGCTGGCAGCAAGGGTTGTTATGACCGAATATGGGATGCAACTGGGAGAGAAAACCAACCCGTTATCAGATACGGTCGTACTTCTCGGCGGCCTGGCAATGCCGAAAATGGAAGTGGATGTCAACGGGTTAATGAAAATGATTGATGAAATTACAGAGGGCCATCCCGACAGGAAAATTTTCGGGATGTGCATCGGCGGCGTTTTTGAGAAAGCGGGATGGGATAAATTAATTGATTTTGATTATCTCATAGACGGCGACATGGAAGTCACATTATACGGGTTCAAATAGTGTTATGAATCAGCTTGCAAACATATTTATAAAAACAAGCCTGAGGTAATACGGATGGAATGGGAACCCGAAGCATTAAAAGAGCTTGAGAAAGTGCCGGAACACGTCCGCAGTATGGCTAAAATGGGTATTGAAACTGTGGCGGGAAAGAAAGGAAAGAACCTCGTCACTATCGGGGACGTGAAAGAAACAGAAGCTCAATTCAGAGCCCTTCTGGGAAAGGATGAAAAAGATAAAAAGACAACGAAGATTGCGGTCGTCAGATGTGATATAGTAAGCGAGACATGTCCTGGAGTTGCTTGCTTTAAAGCGTTTAACAAGCGAAAAGTACATTTTGAGGAATACGGCGAGGATGCCGAGATAATTGGTTTTTTCACATGCGGAGGATGCTCTGGAAGGCGGGTTTTCAGGCTTGTGGATAGTCTTTTGAAGCATAATGTGGATGTCATTCACTTAAGTTCCTGTATGCTTATGGAAGGGGGCTACCCGAAATGCCCTCATATAGATGAAATAAAACAAATGATCATCAAGAAAGGAGTGAAAGTCGTGGAAGGCACGCATCACTAAAAAAAATCAGAACTTTTAAATGCAGGAATGTTAGATTTAGAGAGGGTTGGAAAGCTTTATCAACGTTCGCTACTATACGAATAAATAAGGAGTTAATCATGATAACAAAAGATATGAAAATCGAGGAAGTAGTAAGCCAGTATCCTGAAAGCATGATGGTATTCATGAGGCACGGTCTCCATTGCGTCGGATGCCACGTGTCAGCATTCGAAAGCATCGAGGAAGGAGCAATGGCGCACGGTATCAATGTGGATGCTCTGGTAGCTGACCTGAATAAGGTAATCTCATCAAGAAAACCAACCTGAATATTACGCTATAATCCGCGTGCCTGCAGTACCAAGAAGCGCCGGCAACGCCTTATCAAGACTTGAAACAATTGCGGTTTTACCACCCGATTTTATGAATTTGAGAGCTGCAAGAATCTTGGGCTCCATGCTGCCTTTCCCGAAATGTCCCTCTTCTATGTATCGCTCGGCTTCTGAAACTGTGATTTCATCAAGGTCAACCTGGTTATCTTTCCCGTAATTCAATGCCGCCTTTTCAACATCTGTTAGTATCAAAAAAGTTTCAGCTCCGATAGCCGATGCCAGGAGGCTTCCTGTCAAATCCTTGTCAATTACAGCTTCAACGCCCACCAGCGAGCCGTTTTTCCGGATAACCGGAATTCCGCCGCCGCCTGCCGCAATGACAATAACTCCAAGAGCGGCAAGTTTCCTTATGACATCTTCTTCCACGAGCTGAAGCGGCATGGGAGAAGGAACAACACGGCGGTAGCCCTTTTTATCAGGAATCATCTTTATTCCCAGCGCTATCATTTCCTGCGCTCTTGATTCAGGATAATAGATGCCAATCGGCTTTGTGGGGTTAGTAAAAGAAGACGAGGATGCATCCACGACTACCTGCGTCAGCACTGTTGCGACCTGCTTTGTTATCCCGCTTTCCCTGAGCCTGTTATCAAGCGACTGCTGGAGCGAGTACCCGAGCATCCCCTGCGTTTGCGCTCCGCATACATCCAGAGGCTGGGGATGAACAAGGGCGCATTCTTCCTGCATTGCGAGGATATTCCCTATCTGGGGGCCGTTTCCGTGTGTCAGGACAACATCATAGCCTTTCCGGATAATCTGGGCAATTTCCATGCAGGTCTCATCTATCATTCTCTGCTGCTCTACAGGGCTTCCCCTTGCGGGATTCAATATTGCATTCCCGCCTATTGCGATTACTATCCGGCTCATATTACTTCTGGCTATATTTATCTTCTATAATTACTCTGCCGTTTAACCATATAATTATAGCACAAACGATTCGTATTTGAGCTTTCGTTCCTTCACTTTCTCAACCGCTCTTTCAGCCATTCCTCCTGATGCAAAAATGCACACATCAAAACCCCGAAGCGCCGCAAGCATACCTGACTGGATTACATCAAACTCAAAATCGCACCTGACCCTCATTTTATTAACCAATACCTTCGCAGATGTGCCCATCGCGCCTATCTTTTGATGCTTGTTTTTAGAAAGTATTTCACGGACCTTTTCCATGTCAGCCGCCCTTGAGCCTCCTTCAATTATTCCTGGAACCCGGAAGATTGTTACCGTACCTGCGAGCTGCTGCAAGTCGCCCGCAACATCCTTTATTGCAATATCCTCGCCCTTTTTTCCTGCAAACACTACTTTCCCGGTAACAGCTTTTGAACCTTTGTCCGCAACAAGCATGCCGTCTTTGATTTCAAGGGAAACCTCGTCGCCTGCCAGGACATCCGAGGCTGCTATGGCGCACCTGATGTTCATTACTTTTGCATCAACAGAATCCATAAGGTCAAGAACTGAAAGCGGGACTTCGCCTCCTGAAATACCGCGTGCCCGGAACTCACGGTACGTCTGGACTATGACAGGCTGCCTCAATCCCGCATCTGCGATCAGTTTTTCATCAGCAAAAATATGTTTTGGGATTCCCGATTTGAAGACTTTTCCTTTATTCAAGATATACATGCGGTCAGCCCATGATGCCGCAAGGTCGGAATCATGAGTTGATATTATAATTGTTTTCCCTTCCCCATTTAATTCATCGAGAACCTCCATTACATCCGTAATCCCGGCTGCATCCATGCCGGAAGTGGGTTCATCAAGCACAAGAACATCAGGCTCCATTGCCAGTACCCCTGCTATAGCTACCTTTTTTTTCTGCCCGCCGCTTAAGTTAGCAGGATTTTTTCGTGCAAGATTTTCGATATCGAACCTGTGCAGCACCCGCGACACCCTGTTCTTTATCTCATTCGCGCCCAATCCGAGATTTTTTGGACCAAAAGCGATATCTTCAAACACGGTAGGTGAGAACAACTGGTTGTCCGATTCCTGGAAAACAAGACCCACGCGTTTCCTAACTTCATCGATATTGGTTTTACTGATTTTTTCGCCGTATACCAGTACTTCCCCACGAGCCGGCTCAACAAGGCCGTTAAAGTGATAGAAGAGGGTGGTTTTTCCGCTCCCGTTCGGGCCAAGGACTGCAATTTTCTCACCGCTGTCAGCTTCAAAATTCACACCCGCCAGGGCGCATGTTCCGTCTGCGTATGTATATTCAAGCCCGGTTGTTTTTATGACGTTCATTGCTGCCTCACAGTAGCCAGTCCAGCCCAAGCAGGAAGAAAATCCCGGAAAAGATAATAATTCCCAGTACCAGGTCGCCTTTGTTTAACGGCGTGCAATCTTTTGAATAGACGAAACCAGGTTTCCAGCAGCGCGAAAGCATGGCTCTGTGAACGGCTTCGCTTTTTGTGAATGCCCTGGTAATGAGCGCTCCTGAAACCGAGGCGATATTGCGAACACGCCCAACCAATCCAGCGCGCATGCCGCATCGCGATTCCTGCGCCAATTTTATTTTTTCTCCCTCATGTGAAAAGGTCTTTATGTATCTGAACATGAAAGTTGAAATTTCAAGTAATGTTTTTGGAACCCCGAACGTGCGCATGCTTTCAAGCAACTCGTTCCTGGAAGTGGTGAGCAAAAGAAGAATAAGGACTGAGGCTGACGCAAATACCCTTGAAAAAACAAGAAAACCATACTCAAGCCCTGCCGGATTGACAGTAATGCTTCCCGAACCCGCTGAATTCATCTCAAAATTAAAGCCCTGGACAGCCATGATAAATAGAGCCAGCACCACCGGAAAGACAAGCATTTTGCCATAAGCCTTGACCACCTTTTTCTTAAGCGCAATACCAGCGCAGAATGCCGCAATCAGGAGCGGGAAATACCAGTGTTCCATTAGGGTTAAAACGATAATCAGGAGAAACGAGACCAGTATTTTGATTCTTGTATCAATTTTACCATCTGCTCTATCTTTTTCATTTCGAAGAAATCTTCCTATCATCAATGAAATGAAAAATGCGATAGTGATTACAATCCCATTCAGGGGATCGCGATTTAGCCATTCCAGCATCAGTGTTTCCTCCTGAATTCTCTGGAGAAATATCCAGTTACCAGGCCGCCTGTAATACCCACAAGCGCAAAACCCACAGGCTCGCCAAGGCGCGCCATCAATTGCACTCCTACTCCTTTCGAGACCGAAGCAGGCGCGGCAAGCGACTCAACAGTGCCGTCAACGCCTGCAAGTTTATATCCGCCGAGGTAGCCGATGTATGCGCCAGCGGCAATAAATGAGGAGATCAATATCATTAAAATCACGGCAGTTTTCGTGAATTTATCCATGCCGCCCGCGTTGCTCATGACTTCTGCTTTTGTTTCGCTAATGTATTTTATGGTAAATCCGGTGAATGCGAATTCCATAAACGCAAGCGGGAGCTGCGTTGGAATAAATCCGAGCGAATATAATTTCCAGTAGTGCATAACATTTCCCGGATTCAGTGAGAGCGCAAGTTCAAGTGCTGTTGTCAGGTATGTGAGGATGCTTCCTACAAATCCTGCCATGCCTGCGGAAAACCAGAGAGGAGAGATGTTTTTGAGAAGCCTGTAAACAAGATAGCCGCTAAAGGCTCCCACGATTCCCATGGAAAAGGTGTTCGCTCCGATGGTGGTGAGACCGCCGTGGGCTATGAAAGCCTGGAAGAAAAGGGAAATCGCGCTTATCACGACTGTTGCAAAAGGTCCTATGATTATCGAAGCGAGAGGTGTTCCCACGGGATGGGATGATGAGCCAGTCACAGGTACGGGAATGTGCCAGACTGATATGACAAACACCACTGCGCCAATGAGTGAAATCCTGGGAAGGTATGCGGGGTCGGCTGCGATGCGTTTGTTGATTATCCGCAAGCCCAGTGAGATGAATATCGCAGATATTACGAACCAGAATAAAATCCATTTTGGTTCCAGAATCCCATCTGAGATGTGCATTTATGTCCACCTAATCAATTAAACTTGATTTCAGTAAAGTTAAATTGATATAAATAAGTGATGGTTGGGGTTTTGATGGGGGTTGTTGTGGATAGCTATCGCCTTATGAGAGCCTGAGAAACGCCTAATGTTTGCAGTCACCCAACATCATGATGCAATTTGCGGGGCATCAGAGTGGATGCCTAGGGCTATATATTATCGTCAGATTAGCCCTTTTTTAAAAAACTTAGATTAAAAACGATATAGTATAGGGTAAAGGAAACCACATCCCTTCTGGGTGGAGATACCATTTAAATTCGACTATTCAAGACTACCATTAGTCACCTCTGAAGCGTCCTCTGGCAATAATAATGTGATATTATAAATAAGCGATCTCGATCCTATTTTTTCGGGAAAAAGAATGTTCTTACGAGAATAACTATCCTTATGAGCTCCAATGTCGAAAATTATATCGAAATAAAAAATTCCTTTTTTTGAAAGATCATATATCGTTGTAGGAATAGGGTAAGTGATTCCTGTATCCAAAATAGCGACTCTGTTAAAATTGGTAAAATTGATTGTTTTAAATGGTTTCAAGAAAGCTGAACCAATAGGCATTTGATACTCCTTTGGAATTTGATAAATGTTAATGCGCGACTTGCTGTAGTCCACCTGTATTGGTATTCTGCCGATATTTTTTAAAAACCCATTAATTTCAACTAATTTAGTTTCATCAGACCTTCCCTCATGTGTTTTTATCTCAACGAACATATTTAATCTTGGGTCATACAATCCTTCTTCTTCCCTCATCCCTTTTAGTTCATTTTTCCATTTGTAATAACCCCATAGCCCTCCAAGTATAATCCCCAACATTGAAACAATTATAAATAAAACATCTAATAAAGTTTTGAGTTCCATTTGATTATCCACCATCTGTTTCACAAACCCGTCGATGTACGGAGAATAATATCTCACCCTTTCTTTTTCTTCCCCTCATGCATCTTTTTGATTTCATCCTCAGCAGCCTCTAACTTTGCCCTGTTCTCCTCGTAAATCTTAGAAACATTCTCCGAAGCCCGCTCAAGCCTTTTCTTGAGAACCAGCAGTTCCTGCGTGGAGAGGTTATAATTAGGCGTGTTCTCGATCCACAACTGCTCTATGTCTATCAGGGCGTTGATGGCAGCCTTTGTCCTGTTTACGGTATTCTCGTCCATGAGGTGTTATACGCTTTTTTTCTTAAATTAAGGTTTGCATCTTGACAGTTGGTTTAAATCAAATGCTCTGCAATCCCTTCAGAAATCACATGGTCACAGTAAATACACCGAAGCTCCACAGGCTTCTTATTTACCGCGAACTTTGAAATAACAGGCTCGTTCGTATTTGAAATGCAATTGGGATTATCACATTTCACCACGCCTACAAGCCGCTCAGGCAGTTCCACCTTATGTTTCTCAATGACCTCAAAATCCCTGATAATGTTAATGGTGGCATTAGGCGCGATAAGCGAAATCCTGTCCACTTCCTCCTCTTTTAGCTCCCTGTCCTCTACTTTTACTATATCCTTCAAGCCGAGCACCCCGCTGGGCACGTTCATCGCAACACTCACCACAGCCGTCGATGTGCCCGATATCCCGAGTATGCGAAGCACATTGAGCGCCTGCCCGGCTGTACTATGGTCAATAACAGTCCCGTGCTTTAT
>JAPMTY010000122.1 GCA_026552835.1 Candidatus Methanoperedens sp. | reverse complement strand
TCAAAATTTGTCATCCTGTGAATAGCTCCTCTTGAATTTCAGGGCAAGTTCGGCTTTCATTAGTTCTCTTCCGAGATAACCTGCATGGTCAAGGCGTGAAACAAGCCCAAGCCTTACGATTGTTTCAAGAACATCCTTTGCTGTTTCTCCCAAGATTGAATTATCATTATGCTTTGCCACTATTTTTCCCGGATGGACTTTTCCGTTGCTGTATTCATCCTCTGTTATTTCGATTTTAAAGCATCCTGACGGGTCAAGATGCCATTTTTCATTTCCTTTTGCTTCCGTAGCATTTTCAGGAAGCAGACCGAACTCCCGCCTTCGTTTCTCTTTTATCGCAAGCATATCGATTCCAAGGTCTTTCGGGGCGCTTCCCCGTTCTCTTGCAAGCATCATCATCATGGATGCGGTTTTTAACTCTGATACGCTGTCATAGGCTTTTGAACTGAATTCGGGTGTGAACAGGATGCTTGCGCCAAGCTCCATGGCAACACCGGATAGCATTGCATTCACCCCGATTGAATCCGCATCTATGAGTTCTGTCACATTGCCGACGCCAAAGAAAAGCGGTGTTTCCAGGTCGCGTTTCCTGAACTCGTAATACCTGTTAATGGATTCCACAAGACCGTGCCCCGCAGGTTCAAGCACAGGGTCGGCGATGATATACTTGATGCCCGAATTTTGGGCGGATTCAATGTTTTTAAATAAACTTTCCAAATTATCAACACAATCGGGAATTATTACAGCTGCAACGGAATTTTGGATGATATTATCCTTTACTTCACCGATGTTTTCAGAGTTCAGGCTTAGAACAATATCTATCCCTGAATCAAGAGCAGTATTGATAAGCACAGGGTCAAGAGTATCGATACTCAATGGGGCAACAGTCGCTGATTTTGCAGTTTCCACTGCCTCTCTCACTTTATCCGGCTCGGTGTCAAGTGAAATCCCAAGGTCGATGATATCGGCTCCCTGTTTTACATAATAGGATATTTTATTGGTTAGCTCGCTCCGGGTTAAATGTCCCGCATCCACTATTTCAGCCATCACCTTCATGCGGGAATCCCCGCCGAGCTTTACTCCTTTTAACGTTAATGGCGAAATTGACCTTTCTTCAATTTCGGTGATTTTTTCAAATGCGCTGGTTCGCCTTTTTTCCAACAACAGTTCACATGCAGGGATTTTTCTGGAAAAAGCTGCGTTGTCAGCAAAGGAAAGAACAAAATCAAGATCAACCGCATGTTTTGGCCCGAGCCTTATTTGCGTGTCGAGTTCTTTTTCAAGACCTGAAAAATCACCTGAGGCAAGACCTGGAATGAGAACAAGGTCATATTTTTTGGCAGGCATTGAAAGGCGAAGAAGCGCGGGAGTAACAAAAGCAGCAACCTCTATATCAAGTACGAGAACGTCGGCTTCATCCTGTAATGACTTTTTTACGGTATTCTCTGCCAGTTTCCCTGTAACGACGAGGATATGCATTTTAACTCAGGCCGAATATTTTTTTAATTCCCGTAGTGATAAAATCAACCGCTATAGCAGCCAGGAAAAGACCCATCAATCGTGTCATGACAAGCATGCCTGTCATCCCGACTACTCTTGAAAAACGGTCTGAGAACCTGAAAATAAGGAAAGTAATTAAAAATGTTAACAGTATTGCAGTAATTATAAGCAAATACACAGTCTTAGGGTCAATAGCATATTCAACGGATCCTTTGCTAACGTACAGGATTATTGTAGTAATAGCACCGGGTCCTGTAAGCATGGGCATAGCCATGGGAAATATGGAAATATTTTCTCTTTTGACGGCATCGGATAATTCTTCGGATGTAATGCTTTCTCTTGTAGTCCTGGCAAAAATCATATCTATAGCAACGAGAAAAAGCAAAATCCCACCTGCCACACGAAGCGAATCAACTGTTATACTGAAAAATTCCAGTATGAGATTCCCTGATAAAGCAAATATTATTGCAATAATGCAGCCGATAATTGCAGAACGCTTTGCGACATATATCTTGTCTTCGTCTTTCATGTGGGATGTTACGGAAACGAACGCCATTACTCCGCTGACAGGGTTTACGATTGAAAATATCGCGGTGAAAACTAAAACGAAGAATGTGAGGTTAGAGGTCATTACTAATACTATTCTTTAAATGCTATTGAATGTTTTGGAGAGATGGTTTATTTTTCTGGAAGTCTCTGGAAAATGAAAATAAACGGTCTCTGAAATTAAGTAGCTGTAAAAAAGTTTGGTTTTCAATGAAAAATATTAGCCACAGAGGCGCAGAGAACACGGAAATAAATAACTCTGTGACCTCCGTGTCTCGGTGGCTATTTTGACCGGCGAGGGTTTTGGCGAGGGATAAATTTTGTGGAGATGTCTCACGAACGCAGGGGTTAGCAGAACCACTATATTCCAAAAAATCCTGAAAAATAAATTTAATCAACAGTCAGGTCAGTATCGTTGATTGGCGTTATTCCAGTATCATTAGTATCAATGCTTGCAGCTTCTTTTGAAATACTTTCGATATCGCTAGAAATTGTTGCGGCGCTAAGATTACCTGCTGTTCCCGGACCGGCTGTGACGGTGATTGATGCTGTTACGCCAGTTCCAGTAGTATTGTTTGTTGCGGGCTCTGTTTTTTGCAAGCATCCGGAGAAGCCTGATACAACTAAGATTAATAATAGCAAAACGATTAATTTTTTCATACATTTCCCTCTTTTGAACTTTTTCCTTTTCCACCTTTTTCAGCATCGCTCATTTCCGGAACCATCGCTCTTGCTTTGTCAAATGCTTTTACCAGATAATTTTGTGCATTATTAATAAAGTTGCGCACTTCTTTAGCCATCTGGCTTATATCCTGGGTATTGTTTGTTTGTGCATACCTGGCTTTTGCATTCGCTATCTCCTCCTTGGTTTTCGCAAGGTCGGCCTTATAATCCGTCAGGGATTTTTCAAGTTCGGCTGTGTTGTATCCGGACGCTTTAAGCTCAATTAGTTTTGCATCAAGTTTGGTGGTTATGCTGTCAGCTTTGACCATCAGGTTATCCATCTGGGTAATGAGGATTTGGGGTTGGTTTTGTGTGGCGATTTCTTCAATTTGATTGACCAGGTCTTCCACGTTTTTTGCTGCGCTTTTCATGGCGTACTTGCTTGAGCCGGAGTCCGCGAAAACCGCTTTATCTTCAGCCAGTTTTGCATCGATTTCATTACGATTCGGAAATGTTATATTCTGTTCCTGAAGCTGGATGAGTCTTTTCTCTGTCAAATCAACTTCGTTTAGTAAAATGCGCTGCATCAATGGTTTAAGTTTGTTCCAACAGGTCCCCGAAGGGGCGTTAGTAGCTGCCGAAGATTCTTTGCACATTCTTTTTTGATTTATGTAATTTTCCTTTGCAGTGTAAAAAGCTTCTAATCTTTCTTTGAAAGGCTGTGAGTCATTGCCTAAGTTTGGCGCAGGAGGGGTTGGGAGAACAGTCCCCGTGTTTGGGGCAGGAGGCGTTGGCGTTGCCTGTGCGAAATTGGTGATTGAAAAAGTAAGTAGAGCCACTAAAACAAATACCATAAGAATTTTAAATTTCATATCCTTCCTCCACCTTTTATTATTAATGAATATCAGTATATATACTTTTGTTTAGGATGTTGCGTGTTTTGCGGTGTTTTACATTATTCACCGCAAAGGCGCAAAGTACGCAAAGGATTTTACAATTCCAACTTTCCAATAGCATTATTATGCCATAATACCATAATGGTATAATATGGAACTTGTGAACATCGATAAAGCTGGCAGGATTATTATTCCAGGCGCCCTACGAAAGAAGTTGAAGCTGAATGAAACCTCTAAATTGCTCATAGACGTTAAAAACGACCTTCTTATTATTAAAAAAATAAATATCGAAGAACTGGCGGAACAGCTTGAGAAAGACTTTAAGAATATCGACATCGATACGGTAGTTGGTAAGGTGCGAAGCGGTGTTAAAGAAAAAATCAGGAAAAAACATCCGTCGGTTTTTGATTGATACGAATCTTTTCATTGCCGCCATCAAGAACCCTAAAAATGAAACCTGTTCCCTGAGGCTGCTTTTGGAACTGGTCGATGATGCAGCTATTGTACTCATTGGTAACGAATTCTTGATTATGGAAATGGAAAAGTATGCACAGGTTTTTGAATCAAAGCGTGGAAAAGAAATTCTTCATAAGTTGATAGATAAAACCGAATTGGTGAATGTGGATGAAAAGTTTTTGCGCCTCTGTAAATCGTATTTTCCAAAAGATGAGATAATAGACATCTATCATGCAGCTACATGCCTTCAAGAAGGTGCGGTTCTAATCACTAATGACAGGCATTTTGAAAGAATAAACGATGAAAAAATAATCGAAGTATGGAGCATAAGCAAAGCTATTGAATATTTTGAAATATGAGATGATCTGTCCCCTTCCTATTGACCCATATTCATAAGAGCGCCATATACAGGCCTCGTAAGAGGTTTGTGACTTATTTATGCAATCACCTTTACGATTTCAGGTTCAAGTTTGCCTTTTTTTGCATTAAGAGTTTTGCACTTTGTGCAAATAAACAACTCTCCATCAATATCATCAGGTCTCACATAGATTCCTGAATCGTCTCTTGAAAACGATTTTACTATTCCAGATTTAATTTTAGTTATCTTTTCATCTTGTAACCAGTCCCGTGTTGCAAATTCTATATGATTCCCAATTTTTATTTCTTTCCCATTAACATCTGTTTGCATATCTTATTACCTCATTAGACCTCAACTTATTTCATATTCGGTTGCCTCCCCAATGGCTACGAATTGAAGAAATAAAGAGTATTTTTTGATACTCAAAATAGATGTTAATTATAAATAAAACTTTTCTAACGAAAGCAAAAAAAGAAATAAGTGGAATAAGGCTTAAAATAACGAAAATTAATTATCACTTATTAAAAATTAATGTAATAAAAAAAATTCCAAAAAAGGAGAAGTGGAAGCGATATGAATTATTTGAAGATATTATATTAACATTAAACAAATCGAAGCTCTAAAGTCATGTGAATCTACGTTGATGCCTGTCGGATTTCAATCAAATGTGCGTGCCTCCTTCCAAAATCCAACAGGAAAATATATCAGCCATAGAAGGAAATTACTGAACACGGGGTAATGAAAAATATGACAACACAGGACAACTTAAAAGAAGCCTTCGCAGGAGAATCGCAGGCGAACAGGAAATATCTTGCTTTTGCAGAAAAGGCAGACCAGGAGGGTTACAAACAGGTGGCAAAGCTGTTCCGGGCAGCAGCCAAAGCCGAGACAGTCCATGCGCTTAACCACCTGCGCGTGATGGGAGGAGTAGGGAAAACCACAGATAACCTTAAAAACGCCATTGACGGTGAAACCACGGAATTCATGGAGATGTACCCGAATTTCATAGAGCAGGCAAAAAAAGAGAAAGGTCTGGATGCAGCAATTCTCAGTTTCGATGTGGCGAACAAGGTTGAGAAAATCCACGCAGGTCTTTACAAACAGGCTCTTGACAACCTCGGCCAGAACAAGGTGGTCGATTATTATGTCTGCTCGATCTGCGGCAATACCGTGGAAGGAAGCGCGCCTGAGCGGTGCCCTATCTGCAATGCGCCTGAAGGGATGTTCAGGAAGGTTGACTGAAATGTCAAAGAAACTTGCAGTTATATATGGCACCGGGTTTGGCAATACGGGCATCATGGCAAAAGCCATAGAAGAAGGAGCAAGAGGCGCGGGTATTGAGGTTATTATCAAGAAAGTGGAGGAGGCTTCACCTGCTGATGTGGAAAAAGCCGATGCTGTCGCAATAGGTTCCCCTACGTACAAGGGTGCGGGTATGCCCACAGTGATAAAATTCGTGGAAAGCCTGTCAAAAATCCAACTCAAAGGCAAGATAGGAGCAGCTTTTGGTTCATACGGATGGAGCGGGGAAGCGGCGGGAGTAATGAGCAAGATGCTGAAAAGCTATGGCATGGATGTCATCGAGCCTGACCTGCGGATAAAACGCATACCTGAGGCTGAAGGTATTGAGACTTGTAGAGAACTTGGTAAAGTAATTGCCAAAAGATTAAAAAATGTGGTGTAATTTTTAGCTCATCATCCAGTTAAATAAATCGTATGAAACCCGAAAGCCTCAAAAAAGGAATTTTAAGATTATGCAGGAATCTTGGGATTCCAATGGTAGGTTTTGCTCCTGTCGGGAGATGGGAGCATCCGCCAAAAGAACTGCCAAATTCCCTTTCACCGTGGATTCCTGAGGAATTCTGGCCGCAATCCATATATCCCGAAGCAAAAACGGTGATCGTGATCGGGCTTCCCGTATCCCTGCCCATTGTGGAAACAGCGCCGTCCATATATTACCATGAACTTTATAAAACCGTAAATTCGATGCTGGACTCAAAAGCATACGAAATTTCAAATTACCTCAATGAAAAAGGCTTTGGCGCTATTTATCTGCCGCGGGATGCTTATGGCGATATAAATATCCTGATTGACAAACCATTTGCTTTTTTTTCACACAAGCATGCGGCGTATCTTGCGGGGCTGGGCTCATTCGGGCACAACAATGTTCTCCTGACCCCCGAATACGGGCCAAGGGTCAGGTTTACTTCCATATTCACGACCGCTGAAATAAAAGGAGACCGAATTAAAACGAAAGACCTGTGCATACATTGCCTTCTCTGCGTGAAGAACTGTCCTGTGGGCGCGATACCAGAAACAGGAGAATTCCCTCCGGCTATGGATAAGAAGCTCTGTGCGATAAGGAGCGCGGAACTCAGGGAAGAATACAGGTCTCCCTGTGGCATCTGCATAAAGGTCTGCCCTGTGGGGAAGGACAGGGAATTGTTCGACCGGAAGAATATGGCAATATATTCAAAAAGTAAAAAGTTTGAGAAATATCACGATGCCTGGGAGCACGTGAGAAAATACGGAAGTAAATAAATGATGCGCGACGGGATGATTGCAAGCGATACGAGGGTGGAGCAAAAAGATACCCGTTCCGAGAAAGTATAATAATCTAAAACATGTATTAAGCCATCGATATACATGGCTGACAAATACGAACAGGTGCTTGAACTGGCAAAGCGCCGGGGATTTATCTGGAATTCATTTGAGTTATACGGCGGCACAGCGGGTTTTTATGATTACGGTCCTCTTGGCGCCATGCTGAAACGGCGCGTTGAGAATATCTGGCGGGACATATTCGTGATTAACGAAGGATATTATGAGATAGAGGTGCCCACTATCGGAATAGAGGACATTTTTATCGCATCCGGGCATGTGGGCGGTTTCTCAGACCCTCTTACCGAATGCCAGAAGTGCAACGAAGCCTTCAGGGCAGACCATCTCGTCACGGATGTAGTAGATAATCCGGACACTCTGAGCGCGGACGAACTGACCGAAGTCATCGGCAAAAACAATATCAAATGCCCGGAATGCGGCGGCAAGCTCGGCAAAGTCTATGAGTTCAATCTAATGTTCAAAACCTCAATCGGCCCGGGCGGAAAGCGCGCCGGGTACCTGCGACCTGAAACGGCGCAGGGAATGTTCGTGGATTTCCCGCGCCTCCTTAAATTCTACCGTGACCACCTGCCCTTTGGCGCCACGCAAATAGGAAAAGCATACCGCAATGAAATCTCCCCGCGCCAGGGAGTTATCCGCCTCCGGGAATTCACGCAGGCAGAGGCCGAAATATTCATTGACCCGAGGGATAAGACGCACCCGAAATTCAAAGAAATTGAAAATATTGGATTGAATCTTTATTCGCAGGAAGGGCAGTCAACCGGGGAAATGCAGAAAATTTCGTTGGGTGACGCTGTTAAAAACGGCATAATTGCTCATGAATTCCTTGCATATTGTCTTGCCATGACAAGCCGGTTCCTCATCCGGGTAGGGGTATCGCCGGATAAACTGCGTTTCAGGCAGCACATGAAGGATGAGATGGCTCATTACGCTGCCGATTGCTGGGATGCTGAAGTTTTAAGCGACAGGTTCGGATGGGTGGAAGTTGTTGGGATTGCAGACAGGACTGATTATGACCTGAAAGCCCACGCAAAACAGAGCGAGAAGGAATTATCGGTATATGTTTCATACGATGTTCCTAAGAAAATCGAGCGTTTCGTTGTCAAACCGGATATGGGAATCCTCGGCCCGAAGTTCAAGGGAAAAGCAGGGAAAATCGCAAATGCATTAAAGGCATTAAAAGCCGGAGAGCTTTCAGGCGACATGATTGAATTAACAATCGATGGCGAGCAGATTAAAATCGGGAAGGACGCTGTAAAATTTGAAAGCATAACCGAGGAAGTGCATGGTGAAAATATCATACCGCATGTGATTGAACCTTCATTCGGGATTGACAGGATAATGTATTCTGTTCTTGAACATTCATATTTTGAAGAAGAGGCAGGAAAAGAAGAAGGAATAGAGGAGGAAGAGAAAAGAATAGTGCTTCGCCTGCCGCCTGAGGTTGCGCCGGTGCAGGCTGCGGTGCTACCACTTCTTTCGCGTGAGGAATTGATAAAACCGGGAAATGAGATTGTCGCAAGCCTTCGGAAAGCTGGGATTCTTGTGGCTTTTGACGATTCTGGAACCATAGGCAGGCGCTACCGCAGGAACGATGAAATCGGCACACCGTATTCGATAACCGTGGATTACCAGACGCTTGAGGATGGCACGGTTACAATCAGGGACAGGGATACGATGAAGCAGGTGCGGGCGGGCATGAGCGATATTGCGGATAATATATATGACCTGGTTTACGGTGGGAAATCGTTTGAGGATGCAGGTAAGAAGATTTAATATTCAGGGATTTTAAAACAAAAAGGAAAATCCCGGGAAAATCAAATCAATTTTACTTGATTAAGAAGTTAACTTTATTCAATCTATTAATAAATCAAACATCAAGGATTTCAAGTATCTGCCTTACAGTCACGATTCTTATCCCCTGGAATTCCTTTATGTCAAGAAGATGTTTGTTCCCTGAAACCAGATAATCTACCTCACCTTCAACAGCGCACTCCAATATCCTATCATCTGCAGGATCCTTAACAATGACATTCAAAGTGAATGCAGGAGAGACAAGTTCAGCATGGCTTAAGATTATTTCCGAATATAAAGCCACATCCTCTCGCGGCAATTCAAACTTCCCATCAGTTAAAAGTATTCTTTCAAGTTCATCTATGATTTGACTTGATATCACTAATTTGGCTTTTCCCTCAAAGCATAGGTGGATGAACTTGTACGGATTCCCGCGCCAGAACAAAGCTGAAATATAAATATTGGTATCAGCAACTACCTTTACCATTTTTTAATCCTGTACTTTGCGGTGTTTATGGATAATTTTATCAACGTCTGTTTCTTTTATTCCTCGTTCTTTCGCTATCTTTTCTCCTTTTTCTGCAAGAAATTCAAATTCTCTGATACCAGGGAGTCTTATTTTTTTGAGAAGGATCGTATCTCTGTCCCGTATAACTGCAAATGGTGTTCCTTCTTCAAATCCTTCGCGGAGTTTTTTAGGAATCACTATTTGACCTTTTGTGGACATTTTTGTGAACTCGACTTCTGTTGCCATGATATTACTTTCTTACTTTCTTACCAGATAAGGCTTTGCCATCATGAAGGAGGGCTAACCTCTAAAACCGATACCTTCATGGTTCTTGTCCATATAGTCCTTCTTTATTTTTGCACCCCAGATAGCCTTTGCATGTGTCAAGCTCAAAGGTCAAACTAATCTTTGCGGTCTTTGCGCCTTTGCGGTGAATGAAATCAAACACCGCAAATCACACGAAGAACGCAACGTGTTCATAAAATATGTATTGAAAAATTACGCTCTTAACTATCAAATCAATTTTACTTGATTTAAAATCAATTTTTCTGATTGAACATATTTAAATATAAGCGCCACATTTCGAAAGACCGGTAATTCTTATGAGTCTAATCACCGAAGCAAAAAAAGGCAGCATTACAAAAGAGATGAAACAGGTAGCGAAAGATGAGGGTGTTGAACCCGAATTCGTGCGGCGCGGGATAGCAAATGGAAGAATAGTCATCCCCGTGAGCCCGTATCGCTCCCCAACACCCTGCGGCATCGGAAAAGGGCTTCGGACTAAAGTGAACGCCTCTATCGGTACATCATCGGATATAGTGGATATCGAAATGGAAATCGAGAAGGCAAAGGTTGCGGAAGCCACAGGCGCAGACACG
>JAPMTY010000121.1 GCA_026552835.1 Candidatus Methanoperedens sp. | reverse complement strand
GGCATTGGTAACTATAGCAATGTTCGGTCCTCTCGGGAGAGGTTGCTTGCCAAGAGCTTCTGCACAATTGAATAGATCTTCTATTTCTTCGACGCGCACCACTCCTGCACGTTTAAAAGCTGCGTCATAAACCATGTCCTCTCCAGTAAGTGCTCCTGTGTGTGAAACTGCCGCCTTTGCACTCTCGGCGAACCTTCCAGCTTTTATAACTATGATTGGTTTTGTTCTTGCAAAATGTCTTGCAGCACTGATAAATTTTCTGGCGTTTGTAATTCCTTCTATATACATCAATATGCTCTTCGTTTTTGGATCTCTACCGAAGTAATCTACTAGATCTCCAAAATCAACATCTATCATGGAACCGACTGAGACAAAATTGCTGAATCCTATGTTACTATGAGTAGCAATATCAAGGATTGCCGAGCCTAATGCACCGCTTTGGGAAATAAAAGCAATGCTACTTGACTTTATTGTTTTGTCTATAAAAGTTGCATTAAGATTTATATCAGGATGAATAATTCCCAGACAGTTCGGACCTATTATATGTAACGCATATTTTTTCTTTATCTCAAGAATCTTTCCCTCAAGCAATCTGCCTTCTGCTCCAGTTTCTTTAAAACCTGCTGATAATATGATGATTCCCGCTATTCCAACCTTTCCACATTGCTCTACCACGTCAGGAACTGTTTTAGCTGGGGTGGCAATAATAGCAAGATCTACTACTTCCGGTATCTCCTCTACAGATAGATACGTTTTAATTCCAAATACATCAGATTTATGAATATTAACAGGATAAACGTTTCCTTTATATCCCAATTCTGTGAGATTTTTCATTAATATATAGCCTACACTACCTTCCTCATTACTAGCACCGATTACTGCTATACTTGCAGGATTAAAAATCTTATCGAGCACCGAACCTTCATCTCTTGGTGGCATTGAATTATAACAATTCTTTTCGTACATTACACCTCAATCTTTTTAGATCTTTCATTTTATAGACTTATCATTTCTATTATGTCGTAGTATTTCATACTCTATAGAATAGATAAAGAACCGCTGCTATAATTAGTATTACAATCACAACAGCCAAAATCACAACAGTATCACTTTTTTCTCCGTTTGTTTCATCCATGTTTCAATTGTCTCCTCATATATCTTTCTCCTATTTCCCTTTTGTATTTTTTTTTCTCAGATCAATTTCTGTTCATTTTGCTCAAAAGATGCTAAGTAAAGATAGCGTATATTAGCTCTCCGAATGTGTTACGATGTAGTTAAGATAACGTCCTTTGCATTTTGAAGCATTATCAATACTAACATATGCTTAAATCATAAAATTGCAGGATAACGTTTCTGTAACAGTAAGCAATTGAGAATATATATCGGTACTTTTCATTTTTATTTAAATTCCGACCAAGCAATTTCTCGCATAATCTATAGAAAAAATAAAAATTATATCAATTCTCTAATCTTGGATACTCTATCAATATTTACAAGCTCAAACATGCTGAAACTGATTTTATTTTTGGGGTTAATTCCATATCTTTTGGAACTAATTCTTCTCCACCATTGTAGAACTTGTCAAAATATATAAGAGAATGTCTGTAATAGTTGGACTCATGATTCCATACAACAATAGCCCCTGGGAATATACCCCTCGTATTCCATCCTAATGATTCGAGTACTTTTTGAGTAGCACTATGAAACGTCACAGCCAATCCGCTTGCATATTCTGCTCCAGTATTTTCAGTTATATTATCCAGAAGTGAGCAGAGTTCTTTGAAAATTTTTTGTCCTCTATATTCCGGATGAACTACTCCGTGTTCCCAATAAATACTCATATTTTGATCATTCTTTTTTAACATAGCTGCGCCTACCAATTTTTTCTCGTCAAGTTTTTCTGCAACAATTAGTAGAACATCTCCTTTCATGAATCCTTTGTCGCTTTGCAACTCTTTAGAAAGTCTTTCTGGCCAAAGAATTGAATCATAATCAAAATTATTATATACCTCCGGAAGTCCTGCCCTATAAACACTGACTATCTCCTCTATCTCATTTTCTTCTATTGGTCTAAGAACATATTTGTCTCTCAATACATATTTTTTATCAATTTCTGGCCATACCATCTTCCTTTCTTCCATAGGTTTGAATTTGCATGTCCCCCTATAATCCTTATAAGGCTTATATTTTGTAATATCTAGTTCTTCCATTTCTCCTCCTATTCATTAACAGACAGTTTCATTGACTATATAGAAAAAAATAAAAAAATATTTTCTAATTTTTTAACAGCAGCTTTTGAACTTATTCATGATCTCTTGTACCTGGTCAGCTGATATTATCTGTTGCACGCTAATTTTGACGAATGGACAGAATTTCATATTACACATAGTCACCTCTTCTTCTGTTCCTTCTTCAATAGTATATCCACTGTCACCTCCCAAGAACATTCCAAATTCCTTAGTTGGTCCATTTTTTAGATCTTCTTGTACCATATTAATGAGTTTGGTAAAAAATTCCAACTGTTCTTTTGGGTCTTCTGGTACTCTGGTCATGTCTGTCTCCCAGAGAGTTAGATATCTTCCCATTTGTTTTCACCTCCTTATTGTTTCTTTTCTACGTTTTATTTAAATTCCGACCAAGATAGTTTCCCCCTTGATCTTTAGAAAAAATAAAATGTCTAATTTTATTTTGTTTTTCATTGTCACCAAATTTCACCTTGTCAGTAACATCTCCTGATTTATAATAGTCCCTGCTATATAATATATGATGCTAAAGTATTTAAGTTTTTTTTGTTAGAATTAATGCGATATTAAAAATGAGCTTTAATAATGCCCGCGATGTCGTGTTTTACCAATTCTTTATGTCATAAAAAGATATTTTTGATACCTTTCTAACTTCTATCATTTCTCCGTTATTTATTAGTCTTACCATTGTATCTCCAGTTTCTAGCGATTCCAAGTCTTTTTTTGACTCAATAAGTTCAATCATTAATTTTCTAGTTTCATCCTCGTCTAATTGTTTTATTTCATCTATATATTCTTCTTTAAGTGTAAAAAATGTTCCTTCCATCTTTGTATCACCTTACAATTTTCAAATATCTATATTTTCATTATATATTTAATTCCGACCAAGTTAGTTTCCCACATGGTCTTTAGAAAAAATAAATATTGTTGTCTTATGTCCCACATTATAATTCGTCTACAGACTCATTTATCCACTTAAGATATTCTGCAGACCCTTCGTCAATATAGAAAGAAACTACGCATGGAATCTCGTAGCTGTGTATTTCTTTTACAATGGCATCGATTTTCTTTATGTGATCGGACCTAGTTTTTAAAATGATACCGAATTCATTAGCTTCTTCTATTTTCCCCTTCCATTTGAAAATGGATGTTATAGGAAAAATATTTGCGCATGCAACATGGTTCCCATCGACGAGTTTTCTTCCTATCTTCTTTGCTTCATCAATATTTTCTGCTGTTATATATACGATTGAAAACCTTGTATTCATATTTTGTCACCTGCATCTATTTGCTAAACCTTTACTCTTTAACATATAATCACTCAGCACCTCGGAAATATCAATTATTTCATCACAAAAATCCTCAAATTTTTCTGAATTTTTGGAAGATTTAACGAAAGTAGTAACCTTGCAGTTTAAACCGTCGTGTCTCTTGAATTTTTGAATCGTCAATGCTGTCATCAGATTATAGGCGTCATCGTTGGAACAGAGATAGACATACTTGGCTTTCTTTAATCCAGCCCTCAGTAATACATCTATGTTATCTGCCTCTTCATGAAATACTATGTATCCTTCATTTTCCAAAGTTTTTGAAACTTCTTTGTCTTGGACAATCACAACAATTGGCATATTCAACGATTTCAAACTTTTCAAAAGATGAGAAATCAATACTGTATAACCACATACAATGATGTGATCACCAAGTCCTACAAACTCCATTTTTGCCATAACATTTGTCACTTCCTGAATTCTTCTTTCTGCAGCATATTCTAAGAATGTTGTCATTCCTCCCAGAAAGGATACTATTCCAAGTATTGCAACAGACATCGTGAATAATCGCGATGCATTTGTTACAGGCAATATATCTCCAAGTCCCAGGGTTGTAAGCACTGAAAAAGCATAATATATTGCTGTATCGACATCGCGTACAGGAGGATTGAAATCTTCTCCAAGTAGCATTGTGCCTGCTACCCCATATATAACTGCTATCAATATTGCGGCCAGTGCCACCCTTCCCTCTACAGGTAAGTTTAACCTTGATGGAAAAATATACTCCTTTCTATATTTTAACAATAAGTATAATACTAAAATGTTAAAACTGATTCCTATTATATCAAAATAAAGCCGTCTGAATCCGCGTGTGTACATTGCAAAAAATGATGCCGATATCAAAAATAATGTTAAGTACCAGCTTATTCTTGTTCTTGATTTCAACCCGTTCCCGGTTTGAATCATAAAAATACCGACAAAAATTGAAACGGGATCTTCAAAATGAAGTAATGTTCTACCAACTATAGCAGATACTATACCAAGAAAAAGTACGTAGATCCCAAATGTCTGGATCAAATACGGAATTGCGTCATGTAGCCTCCTAGTCCACACACTTGTCTTTCTATCTTTATCCATAATATCAAAACAGTATTTACAAATTTGCTTTGAGGTTTTAGAGCAGCTTTGTCTGTTCTTTTTTCATATCACTCTTTTGTCATTTTCTTCAGTCAACGATATCTGTAATTTTCCAATTTCTTTCTGTATTATTGTAGGCACGTTTTCAGTTTTGAGATTCAGAGTTGCTTTTACGATATCTTCATCAGGAAATTCAAGATTGAAACCAATTTTTTTCATAAGTCCTATTGCCTTGTAGTTATCCCGTAATATTACTGCCTGAATTGCATCAAGTTTTTTGTCCTTGCTTATCTCAACTATATAATTCACCAATTTCGAACCTAGACCTTGTCTATGCCATGCGTCTGCAACAACAAAGGCTATTTCTCCTGTTTTCTTGACAGGTTCGACAAAAAGCCTTACCACTCCAAGCAATTTCCTTTTTCCATCCTCCTCTAATTCCGCTACTATGGCTATCTCTCTATCATAATCAATGTTAGTACAACTGACGCTGAACTCGTGTGTCAATGGTACCTTAATTGTTCCAAAGAATCTGTAACGTATCGTCTCTTCAGACCAACCACTGAACATTTCAAGCCACATTGGCTCATCCTCTGGTTTTACTGGTCTTAGAAGAACTGTTTGTCCATTCCGAAGTTTCCATAAAGCCTTATACTTTTCAGGATACGGTTCTGTAGTGTTCATATGATTCAAGATTAATCTCATATTGTTATTTATTCATCAGCGTTTCTCCAAAGATATATATCTACATTTATCTGGTCCACAGTATCGTCCAATATATGCAGCATCTGGCCTGTAGAGAACAGGTTTTGGTTGTGCCTCTGCGAATTTTTCTTCTATGACGTGTGCGCACCAGCCAGGAGTTCTTGCAACTGCAAAGATAGGGGTAAACAGATCAGTATCAAATCCTAACATACTATAAACAGTTGGGCTGTAGAAATCGATATTGGGATAAATATCAATTCCTTTGCGTTTTTTAAGTTCTTTCAATGCAATACTTTCAATCTTTTTGGACAGTTCAAACAATCTTGTATCTCCAACTCTTTTTGCTAATTTTTCTGCAATATCGGAAAGTATCTTAGCACGAGGATCAGTAGTCTTATATACTGCGTGACCTATTCCCATAATAAGTTTGCCAGAATCAAGTCTTTTCTTTATCCACTCTTCTACACTGTCTATATTATCAACTTCAATCAGCATTTTCATTACTTCACTATTTGCACCGCCATGAAGCTCTCCTGACAGGGCGGCAATTGCCGCACCTATGCATGCATACATCTGAGCATGGGTTGAGGCAACAACTCGTGCAGTAAAAGTAGATGCATTAAAGGAATGTTCAGCATGAAGGACGAGAGACGTATCTAAATATTGTGCAATTTCTTCATCAGGAACCTCTCCTCTTATCATATAAAGAAAATTTGCAGCATATTCAAGACCTCTCTCAGGTTTTTTTATTTCAAGATTCCTTCTAATTCTATCCCAATAAGCCACCAATGTTGCCATTTTAGCAATAAGTATGATCGATTTTTCCATATTTGCTGCTTTTGTTTCTAGTCTTGCATTCTGATCAAAACCTGAGAGCATAGGAATCATTGATTGAAGAACATCCATAGGATGATCAGTATTCTTGTGGCCTCTTAGAATTTTGATAATTTCTTTTGGAAGATTCCAATGTAGAGTCAACATTTCCTTAAATGTGTCAAGTTCTTTCTTTGTGGGTAGAGTACCATTGAGCAATAAGTAAGCTGTTTCCTCAAAAGTAGAATATCTAGCGAGCTCGCCTATATCATATCCTCTATAGATTAGTTCTCCCTTCTCACCGTCTACAGCACTTATTTTTGTATCTGCTACAATTACCCCTCTTAATCCAGTATCTTCTATTTTGTTCATGTTTTGTCTCCTAACTTTAAAATTATATAATTGAACTTAATATATCAAATTGAACTTAATATATCAAATTGAACTTAATATATCAAATTGAACTTAATATACCAAATTGAACTTAATATACCAAATTGAACTTAATATACCAAATTGAACTTAATATACCAAATTGAACTTTTTGTATTGTTTCCTAACTTTGAGATTATATCAAATTGAATCTGTTACTGCTTCATAATATTTCTTAGGAACGTCTGTAATATCCCCCCATTGCGGTAATATTCCAATTCTATATCTGAGTCAAGCATTGCTATAGTATCAAATCTTCTTTCCTTTCCTTTTTCATCTCTGAACAACACACATATTTCTCCTCTAGGTTTTATTTTATTGATATCTAGAATATCGAATATCTCATTTCCTTTTATGTATAATTTTTCTGCATTATCACCTTCTTTGAATTGCAACGGCAAGATTCCCATTCCTGTAAGATTGCTTCTGTGGATTCTCTCATAAGATTCTGCTATTATAGCACGAACCCCGAGGAGATATGTACCCTTAGCAGCCCAGTCACGAGAACTTCCAGAACCATATTCCTTTCCTGCAATAATGATAAGCGGTATGCCTTTCTCTTTGTAAAGAGTTGCGGCATCAAAAATTGACATTTCTTCACCAGTTATGAAATAAACCGTCAGTCCTCCTTCTTTAGTTGGGACTAAAAGGTTTCTCAGATGAATATTTCCGAATGTTCCACGTATCATCACTTCATGGTTTCCTCTGCGTGAACCAAATGAATTAAAATCATCTTGTCTTACTCCAATGGAATTCAGATATTTACCTGATGGGCCATCAACTGGAATCTCGCCTGCAGGAGAGATATGATCTGTTGTAATGCTGTTCCCAAGGATGGCAAGAACTCTTGCACCTTTAATATCGGTCAACTTAGGAAGTTCTAGAGAGAAATTCTTAAAGAACGGAGGTTCCTGTATGTATGTTGATTCGCGTTTCCACTCGTAGAGTTTTCCCATTGGAACATCGAGTCCTTGCCAAAGCTTTGTTCCTTCAAAAATCTCTGAATACACGTCTCTAAATATCTTAGAATTCAGATTCTCTCTTATAACCTTGTTGATCTCTTCATGTGTTGGCCATATATCTTTTAAATAAACTTCCATACCGTTAGGGTCGTAGCCTAGTGGCTCGTTTGCAAGATCTATATTCACAGAACCTGCTATGGCAAATGCAACTACCAGTGGCGGAGATGCCAAATAGTTGGCTTTAACAATAGGATTAATCCTTCCCTCAAAATTCCTGTTCCCGCTTAAGACTGCTGCAACAACCAGATCATCATCCTTGATTATCTTGGCTATATTTTCTGGGATAGGTCCGCTGTTTCCTATACATGTTGTACAACCATATCCAACAAGATGAAATCCCAGAGCCTCAAGATACGGAAAAAGTCCTGACGATTTCAAATAATCGACAACAACTCTTGAACCTGGGGCAAGACTAGTTTTTATGTAGGATTTCACCTTAAGTCCATGTTCCACAGCTTTTTTAGCTAAAATACCGGCACCTATCATAACATAAGGATTAGAAGTATTCGTGCATGATGTTATGGCAGCAATAACTACTGAACCATCTCTTATAGTTTCCCCTTTGTTTTTTGTATAATTGCTTATTCTGTCATCTTCGAGAGGTATATGCTTGGATATATGGCTTCCTCCGTCTCCAAGCCATCTACTGCAATCATTCGTTCCTGCTTCAGATCCTTTTCTCATGATAAATGTATTTTCCATATCCTTCTTGAATACACTTCTCATATCCCAAAGAGGTATGCGATCCTGAGGGCGCTTAGGTCCTGCCAAACTTGGCACGACATTTCCCATATCCAATTCTATAATCTCACTGAATAGAGGTTCTGGAGAATCGTCTGTACGGAAAAGACCTTGCTCTATATTATAGAGTTTGACCATTTCTACATGTTCTCTGCTTCTATCTGTTTCTAACAGATATCTCAACGTTTCATTATCTACAGGAAAAAATGCTGCTGTTGCGCCATATTCAGGCGACATATTACTTATGGTGGCACGATCTGAAACACTCAACTTGTTTAAACCTTGGCCATAGAATTCAACAATTTTATCCACTACACCATAGTTTCTGAGCATCTGAGTAATGGTAAGAACAAGGTCAGTAGCATTTACTTCATCTTTTAGTTCTCCATAAAGTCTAAAACCAACTACTTCAGGAATTGGCATATGATAAGGCTGACCCAATAAAACAGCTTCAGCCTCTATTCCCCCAACTCCCCAGCCAAGAATTCCAAGACTATTTATCATCGTAGTATGTGAATCTGTTCCGATCAGACTATCAGGATATGCGATAAATTCATTATTTACTACTTTAATGTATACCACGGAAGCCAGATATTCTAGATTTACTTGGTGAACTATCCCCTTGTCAGGCGGGACAACATGAAAATTATCGAAAACTGTTTGAGCCCAGCGCAGGAGTGAATAGCGCTCTCTATTGCGATCAAATTCCCTCTTCTCGTTATACATTAATGCATACGAAGTTCCATAATAATCAGCTTGGATTGAATGGTCAATTACCAGATCTGCTTGTATAACAGGATTTATCTTGGCAGGATCTCCTCCTAACCGATTTACTGCTGATCTCAAAGCTGCTAAATCAACTATTAGAGGAACGCCTGTGAGATCCTGCAGAACAATTCTTGCAGGAATGAATGGAATTTCTTTCTCAGATCTATTTTTATAATCCCATTTGGCAAGTAATTCCACATCATGTTCAGTAACCGTTTCCCCATCAACATGTCTGAGAAGAGATTCAAGTAATATCTTTATGGAATATGGAAGACGCGAAATATTTCCAATACCAATTTCTTCAAGTTTTCTTAGTCTATATATTGTCACAGGACCATATATGGAATTAATTACATTTTTGACATTGAATGCATCATATTCTTTATTTTTTTCTGTCATTCTATCACTGTTCTAATTTCCCTTGGCAAGGCAATACTAATTTCCCTTGGCAACAATACTAATTTTCTTTGGCAACAATACTTTTGTCTATATCTTCCAGCGTATTGCACGAGGTCATTATCATTGCGACTCTTATATCATCTTTGATGTACTCCAAAATATTCTTAACTCCTTTGACAATGTTCCGGCCTGGATATTACTTATTGTGCCTTGTTTGGCTCCGACGCATCCAGTAAAGAGACCAGGATCTGCTAAAGCTGGAGTAGTTATCAGAACAGTGAATAGTATTATTCCTGATAACAACCCAAAATTTCTCATATGTATTTTGTTCATGTTTTCTCCTATTTATCCTGGTCAGAAGACCCCCGCGTTTCCCGACGAAACATCTAATTGTTTGTACATATTTCAACTCCATGCGTCTTCAATTCCTAATTGGATTATTCCAGTCTTCTTATCAAATATTTCATCTGTAGTCATGATATTTACCATACTTCTTACCAACAATCCATTGTTTCTATTCAATATCTTAATATTAGAAGGTATGACCGCTGTCTGTGTTCCATTCTTGCCAAATCCTTTCCAATCAAAATCAGATACATATATGTAATTTCTACCATTCATGGTTGTAAATCCAGACACATAAGATTTGAACACCTTTTCTCCTTGCTTTGCTTCAACATAATCACCT
>JAPMTY010000119.1 GCA_026552835.1 Candidatus Methanoperedens sp. | reverse complement strand
TCCCCGATATGTTCTCTTTTTGTCCTGGCATTTTTGAAACTCAGCTTTCCTTCCCTGTGGAATTTTATGGCCACATGCCTGTCGATGATTCCGCCTGTAGCCTCATATACAACTGATTCCTTCCCGACCCCGATTTCATCCCCTAATGCATTTACTGAACCCCTTTTCACAAACGCGTTCAGCGCCAGCAGGTCATAAGCCTCAAAATATATCCTATACCCTTCATACTCCTGGATATTCCTGTGAATAAGCTTATTCACTGCAAGATTTGAAAGAATGTAACTGACTTCTTTTAATTCAAAATTTGTAAAACTGGCAATTTCTTTAATAGGAACCCATTCATAGAATTTCATTTTGTTCTCGATAGCAATGAGAACACGAAATTCTTTATTTGTGATGGTAAGAAACGTTTCTGATATACTTTCAAGCATTAATTAACTAATATACCGCTGACTATAAAAAAGGTTAATAAAAAAAGGAAATAGAAGGTATATTACCTTCTTCCCCTGCCGCCTTTTTTATCACGTGAATCTCTTCGACCGCCGCCGCTGCCGCCTCCACCGCCGTATCCGCCGCGTCTGAATCCACTAAACTCAGTGCCGCTGCCATACATGCTGCCATACCCGCCGCCGCCTCCGCCGCCTCGTCCTCCGCCACCTCCACCGCCGCCGTATCCGCCGCTGCTCCTTGGCCGCTCGGGCTGCTCCACATGCTTATCCGAAATATTAGGTTCGGTATTGACCTCGGTGAGCGGTTCTTCGGATAACAGCATCTTCCCGTATTTTCCTATGTTCAATCTCATGGAGTTCCTGACGACTGAAATATAACCGTTCTGGATCGATATCGTATCATCGGCCGCTATTTTTCCGATCTGGTCATCCCATAAAGATAATAATATACTTCCGGTCGCATCGGCTACTTTTACTTCACAGACGCGTTTATCTCCGAATTTTGAATGTATGTCCTTGACCTCTCCTATTTCGATTACCTTAAGAGTGGCGTTGACATTTTTTGAATTCTCGTTCATGTCCTTTACATTGAAATTTGTAGGCGTGGTTTCCATTTTAATACCTTGTTTCGATTTTAACTTCCTGCACCCCAGATGTATTCACCTGTTCTTTGAGTCAGAAGAAGCGTATACAAAATAGCTGATTTATTTAATATAGTTTCTGCATAAACAAAAATAAAAACGGTAGTTTATCGGGGATATGCAATCCCCGGGCAAAAATATTAAAATTCAAACTCCATGCCGTCATGGCCCAGGGGCCATTGCCTGATGGATTCATCATGAGGCGGGAAATTATGGCTCATATGGGTAAACACTACAGTCTTTGCCTGCAGTTCCGAAGCGAGGTCCATCGCTTGCGCGGCGTTCATGTGTTTGAGAATTGTTACATTTGGCGGGATTATTGCGTCCGCAATAAGGAGGTCAGGTCTGAACATCAGATTGAGGCTTTTACTTGGGATAGCTCTTGAGGTGTCGCCTGTTATCACAATCTTTTTTTCTCCAAAAGTCAGCAGCACACCAGCGGGTTCTTTTACGGGAGGATGTGTGACTTCAAGCAGGGTTACGTCAAGACCGATTAACTCAAAGGGCTCATAAAAGTTCACGTCATGCCTTCTTGGCTTCATAAAAGACAGGTAATTCATTATATAATCAAGGGTTCTTTTGAGCCCGTACACGTTGACATCGTTCTGGACCCTGTAAAAATCCCCGAACCCGGCATAATGGTCGTAATGCGGGTGCGTCCAGATTACCCCGTCAACATGGCTTATGCCTTTTTTCAAAAGCTGCCATCGAAGGTCAGGACTCGTATCGATTAAAAGCCTGCCATTATCCGTTTCCACAAGGATGGAAAACCGAAGCCGCCTGCTTTTTCCTCCCGCATGTGCGTCCAGGCATGCGGGGCAGGAACAGCCAAGCTTCGGCGTACCGACGGCATCGCCTGTCCCAAGCAGGGTAATCTTCATGTTTTTTCATCCAGTGCCTTCAAATGACTCCTTTTATTGAATTCTGTAATCCCGCGCAATAAATCCTGCTGGCCAAGAATGGTTCTTTCGGTTATAAGACCATTAAGCACGGCTTCCCGGATGATTAGCCGCAGGTCTGAACCCGAGTATCCGTCGGTCTTTTCAGCAATCTCTTCAGTATTGAACGTTCCCTCTATCTCCCTGAGCACGATATCAAGTATCTTTTTTCTCATATCCTTATCAGGAAGCGCAAATTCCACTATCTCGTCAAACCGCCTCCATGCAGCATGGTCAAGTATTGCTGGATGGTTCGTAGCGCCAATAAGAAGAACCCCATCCTCAACCAGACTTATCTCATCAATAGCTTTCAAAAGCG
Organism: Candidatus Methanoperedens sp.; assembly: GCA_026552835.1. The sequence continues at coordinate 53,594 of JAPMTY010000119.1, read as the reverse complement.
TGTTAACAGCCCTTTTTAACGCGGCATGCTCATCCGTAGCCCTTGCTTTTGCCACGAAATCGAATTCATCGATGAAAAGTATGCACGGGCTCAGGCGTCTTGCAAGTTCAAAAACCCGGTCTATGTTCTTTGCGGTTTCCCCAAGATACTGGTCTGCAATCTGCGAGAGTTTTACTTCCACTATCGGGATCCCAAGCCTTCCTGAAAGAGCGCGCGCAACCGAGGTTTTCCCTGTTCCCGGTGGCCCGACGAACAAAAGTTTTCCTATTTCCCGAAGCCCGATCCGCTTCAGGTAATCGCGGAACTGGATGGCTTTTGTCATCTTCTCTATCTCGTCTTCCTGAGCTTTTGTGAGAACGAGGTCCTTAATATCCTGCTTTATGTCTTCAGGGGCTACTATATGGGCAAGCTTTAGCATATCCTCCGAGCCTTTTTCGGATTCTATGCTTTTAACCAGGGATGTTATCCATTCCCTGCCGCTCTCTTTTGGCATGTTGGACGCTTTCGCTTTTGCAAGGCTCACGGGAAGCGAATCATAGTTTTCAAAAAATGAAGCGAGCACCGGGTTCTTGTTGATGTTTTCAACAGCTTCAGGCTGTTTTGAAAGCCATTTTGTCGCAAGGTCGAAAACTGTGAGTTTTATTTGTGACCCGAACTCTTCGAATTCAAGGAAAGGAAGCGCCTTTGTACTGTTTTTTACATTCTCAAGCCCGTAAATTGTTTTTACATCGCCTTCAGTCACATAGATGGGGCGTTTCACGGTTTTTTCCTTTTCATCCCAGTAATGTTTTCGAATTTTCTGGGGGAGGTCGTCAACGCCGAGCTTATCCGACTGGTTATACAGGTGCGCGGTAAGCACAAGTTCTGTTATTAGGAGTTTATCATCCGTCATATTTAAACTTCATAATTGGGTTATTTAACAAGATATAGTTTACTCAGATTTTTTAAGGTATAATTATAATAATGTCAAGAATAACCTTTAATATTAATCAAAAGAATTGGTTCAGGAAGGTTCAGTAAGGATAGGAAGGATGGATTCCAGAGCGGATAAGATAATCGGAATTACTAAAAGTATTAATTTTTATGTAGTTTTAACGTTAGTTGTCCTCGCATCCATGTATTTCTTTGCACTCAGTGCAGCCCTGGTTGCATATTCGATAATTATACTTCTTGCATATTTATTGAAAAAAAAGGAAGGTGGATTCAGGTGGGGAGTATCCTGGAAATTCGGCTTTATATTTGCTCTTATTCTTATCTCATCTATATTTTTTATAGAACTTGTTTTCGGATGGATAAAACTCGAAGAGATGTCCAGCGATGCGATTTACATATTAGTTGGAGCAGTGATTTTTGAACTGCTCGTATCAATCGGGGAAGAAATGTCTTTTCGGGGATATATCCTGCCTAACCTTATAAAAAGCATAGGGCAGCGTAATGCCGTGATCGCAACATCCCTCATGTTTGCAACGCTTCATATCCCTTCAATGCTGCTTCTGGGATTGGGCAAATTCAATGCAGTAGTCATGTTTGTGACAATCACTGCCGCAGGGATTATACTTGCTCTTCTTTATCTTATAGACGGGCTTAAAATGTCATCTGCATATCATTTTTCATGGAATTTTTTCCAGTATCATATATTTTCATTACGAGGCGGTTTCGGTATTTTCGGGTTGACCGCAGCGAAGCCGGAATTAACAGGCGGTCTTGTAGGTCCTGAGGCCGGTTTGCTTGGCCTTTTTGTTCTTATCCTGGGGATTCTGATACTACTGGTTATTGCCCCACTCCGTAAAGAATAAATACCTTTATGCAATTGTGGAAGGCATTCATCACGATTGATTATTAAAAAGTAAAATATATTAATTTGTTATTCTCGGAGAAAAAAATGAAGGAAATAAGAATACATGGTCGCGGCGGGCAGGGATCCGTGACTGCCGCCGAACTTTTAGCAGTGGCTGCTTTTGAAGACGGGAAATACAGCCAGGCTTTTCCAGCTTTTGGCGTGGAAAGGCGGGGTGCACCCGTAACGGCTTTTGTACGCTTAAACGATAAACCAATACGATTGCGCAGTCAGATATACGAACCCGATTATGTCATAGTGCAGGACGCCACGCTTGTTGACGTTGTAAACGTTGCAGCCGGGGCTAAACCTGAAGGTTTTATTCTCATTAACACCGAAAAAAGCCCCTCGTCTTTCATTCTCAATACCAAAGCCCAGGTAAAAACACTCGACGCTACAAAACTGGCAATGGATATCATCGGAAAACCTATTGTCAATACCATCCTTGCGGGAGCATTCGCCGGGGTTTCAGGTCTCATAAATCCCGAATCTATAAAAAATGCAGTTATGGAGCGGTTCCCCGGGAAAGTGGGAGAAAAAAATGCGGCTGCAATCCAGGCTGCTTATGACCTCATGGAGGCCCAGCAATGAAACTTGTGATAAAAACAGTGACCAAGCCGGGAAGCACGCAATCGAATAAAACGGGAGCTTGGCGTTCGTTCAGGCCGGTTTTTGACCATAAGCTATGCAGCAAATGCGGAATCTGCGCAATATATTGCCCTGAAGGGGTAGTGTACAAACTGGAGAATGGGTTTTTCGAGCCGGATTATGAATACTGCAAAGGATGCGGCATCTGCGCAAATGAATGCCCCAAGAAAGCAATAAAAATGGTGCTGGAGGGAAAATGAGGAAAAATATGGTTGTTGTTGAAGGTTCGTATGCAGTAGCTCATGCTGTCAAGGTATGCAAACCCAATGTGATCTCGGCTTACCCGATAACCCCGCAAACGCATATCGTTGAAGACCTTTCCCAGTTCGCGGCCGATGGGGAAATGAACTGCGAGTACATGAACGTGGAATCGGAGTTCTCCGCAATCTCAGCGCTTATAGGGGCAAGTGCCGCTGGAGCGCGCACATATACCTCAACGACATCGCAGGGGCTTGCGCTTATGCACGAGGCATTATTCAATGCTTCGGGAATGAGGCTTCCAATCGTTATGACCGTAGTTAACAGGGCCCTCTCTGCGCCCATCAATATCTGGAACGACCAGCAGGATTCAATATCGCAGAGAGATACCGGCTGGATACAGCTCTATGCCGAGGATGTCCAGGAATCTGCGGATATGGTACCGCAGCTCTTCAAGCTCTCGGAAGACCCTGATGTTCTTTTGCCTTCGATGGGGTGTATGGACGGTTTCATCCTGTCCCATGTTTATGAACCTGTTATTTTGCTTGAGCAGGGCCTGACAGACGAATACCTGCCTCCTTATTCTCCCGAGTTCATGCTTGATCCCAAGAATCCCATGTCATTCGGGGCTTTTGCCGACCCGAGCACTTACACTGAGTTTCGGTACAAGCAGGAAATGGCCATGGGCGTGGCTTTAAAGAAAATCGAAGATATCGCAAATGAATTCAGGGACATATACGGGCGATACTACGGCGGTCTTATCGATGGCTATGCACTCGATGATGCCGAGATTGTAATTATGGCCATGGGTTCGGTTATCGGTACAATAAAGGATACAATAGATGAGCTTCGCCATGATGGTGAAAGCATTGGACTTCTCAAAGTCAGGTCATTCCGGCCTTTCCCGGTTGATGCAATTCGTGCGGCTTTGAAAAACGCAAAAGTCGTTGTGACCCTTGATAAGAATATATCTGTCGGCAAGAACGAGGGCGCACTGTGCACAGAGGTCAAGGCGTGTCTTCATAACACTGATACCAAAGTTCCTGTTATCGGTTTCATGCTGGGGCACGGAGGGCGCGATATTCCTATGAGTACGATTAAGAAAATCATTAAAAAAGCAACGTTGGTAGAGAAGGGAATTTTCGTGGAAAGCGAATTCGCTGACCTGCGGGAGGATTTAGCATGAGCCTCTTAAAACCGGGTCACCGCGGATGTGCAGGATGCTGCGATGCCCTTGCAGGGAAGTTCGTGCTTGATGCGCTTGGCGAGGATACAATCGTTGTTTCCCCCACAGGCTGTCTTGAAGTATTCACCACACCCTATCCTGAATCCGCATGGGGCGTGCCGTGGGTACATTCGCTTTTTGAGAATGCAGCGGCTGTCGCATCAGGAGTTGAGGCGGCGCTAAAAGCGCTTGGCAGGAAGAACAACACCAAAATCGTATGTATTGGCGGCGACGGCGCCACAATGGATATTGGTTTGCAAGCAATCTCGGGCGCATTTGAAAGAGGACATGATTTTACGTATATCTGCGTGGATAACGAGGCGTACATGAATACGGGTATCCAACGAAGCAGCGCGACTCCACTGTATGCCAGCACGACTACAAGCCCTTCGGGTAAGGTATCGTTCGGTAACCCGCAGCATAAAAAGAACATGCCAGCAATCATAGCGGCACACGGTTCGCCTTATGTTGCCACGGCTTCGGTAGCGTATGCGCCTGACATGATGAAAAAGATTAAAAAAGCAGCAGATATAAAAGGACCGACATACGTGCATGTGCATGCACCCTGCTGCACAGGCTGGAAGTTTGAAGGCTCAAAGACCATTGAGGTCGGGAGGCTTGCCGTGGAGACGGCGATGTGGCCCCTGTATGAGATGGAGAACGGCGTTGTTACAAACGTGAGGAAGATTAAGAACAGGAAGCCGGTTGAGGAGTATCTTAAAGTTCAGGGCAGGTTCAAGCATCTTTTTACGATGGAAGGCGGCGCAGAGGAGATTAAGAAGATACAGGCGATTGCGGACTGGAATGTGAAGCATTTCGGGCTGGAATGAAACTTTTATTTTATTTCTTTTTAGTAATGGCTGTATTTATTTCTCTTATGGCCTCTTTTATGTACCAATTTATATTTACATTATCTTCCACGAATTTTATCTCTAAAAATTTTCTCAATGACGATTCAGCGTGTCCAGGCGCGCCGAATACGACTGCGCCGCAAGCTGCACAGCCACGAGGCTCAAAGTCACCACAAGCGCCACGATTGCAGCCTCGCTCTGCACAAGCGCGCTGAGCATGTAACGGGCGCTGTCAACGTCGGTGTGAAGGAAATCGAAATAAGAGAAAACAATATGCAAGGCTGTAATTATAACGGCGCCGAGCGCGAAATATAGCGTCAGCCTGTTCAACCATTTCGGTTCGTTCAACCAAGGAAATATTTTTGATTTGAACTCTTTAATCGGCATACCAACGAGTTAAGACAGTTGTAAAACTTATATAACTATTGAAAAGATTGATTAGCGATAACAATAATATCGAATACTATGAGATTTAAAGTTGTAATGGAAGAAGATGAAGAAGCGGGAGGATTTGTCGTCTGTTGCCCGGCACTGCCGGGATGTTATTCGCAGGGCGATACGGCAAAAGAAGCCCTGAAAAATATAAATGAAGCTATCCAGGCATGTCTTGAATCTCTGGCTGGACTTACAGTTGAAGAATTTGGAATCTTATTGAATAATTAAAACTCACCCAACAGTATCCAGCGCCTGCCCCAAATCCGCAATTATATCCTCCACATCCTCAAGCCCCACAGAAAGCCGCACAAGCTCATCAGCAATCCCGTATCTAATTCTCTTATCCCGCGGAACAACAGCATGGGTCATGGTGGCAGGATGCTGGATGAGCGTCCCGGTTTCGCCAAGGCTCACGGCAAGCGTGCACAGTTCAAGAGAATCAAGGAATAACGGGACATCACTTGCATCTTTTAGCAGGAAAGCTATCATGCCTCCAGAGCCGGACATCTGTTTTTTTGCAAGGTCATATTGAGGGAATTCCGGAAGACCGGGATAAATTACCTTTTCGATTTTATCATGCCCTTCCAGGAATCTTGCCACTGCCATTGCATTCTCCGTGTGCCTGTCCATACGTACTGGCAGCGTTTTCATCCCGCGTATGATAAGCCAGGCCGAAAAAGGGCTCATTGCGCCGCCGATGTTCTTTGCGGTGTGCCTTGCCCGTTTTATGAAATCCGAAGTGCCCACAATTACGCCGCCGAGGGTATCCCCGTGACCGTTTAAGTATTTCGTTGCACTGTGAACCACCACGTCGGCGCCGAGCGCGAGCGGCTGCTGGAAATAAGGCGTCATATAGGTATTATCGACCATTACTTCTGCATCCCTCTCGTGGGCGATTTCCGAGACTGTTTTTATGTCTGTAAGTTTCATGGTAGGATTGGCAGGTGTTTCGAAAAACACAAGTTTCGTGTTCGGCCTGAAGGCAGCCTCCACATTTCCGGCATCGGATGTATCTATGAAACTCACATCCACACCGAATTTCGCCATGTCAACAAAAAGGTCGTATGTGCTGCCGTAGATGACCTCATCTGCAATCACATGGTCGCCCGCTTTGATGGAAGTGAAGACCGCCGCGCTTATGGCTGCCATTCCCGTAGCCTGCGCCAGCGCCGCCTCGCCGCCCTCAAGGTCTGCCATTTTTTCTTCAAGCACTTCAGTCGTGGGATTCAGGCCGCGTGAATACACGTACCCTTTTTCCTCGCCAGCCATCACGCTTGCTGCATGGGCTGCGCTTTTGAACTTAAAAGGCGCGGTTTGGTAAATCGGGGTTACGACCGCTCCGGTTTCTTCTTCCCGCTCACCTGAATGGATTGCGCGTGTGGAGAAGCCTGATTTTTTGAGGTTCATAGTATTTCCCTGCCCATTAGACCTTATTTTCAAGAAACTTAAATGCTACTATCACAGCGATGTTAAGTCGTATACATCGCGTTAATCTTTACATAATCATACGTCAAATCGCATCCCCATGCCGTCGCCTCGAAATCGCCTAAACCGAGCGCTGCTTCGATAAAAATCTCCTTGCCTTCCATAATGCTCTTTAGCGCCTCAAGCTTCCCTTCAACAATCCTTCCCGAATCAACAAGCATAACCTCATTTTTATTATCCGAGAACTTAAGTGTTATCTTATCCTGGTCAACCTCGGCGCCCGAATACCCCACTGCAGCCACTACCCTTCCCCAGTTCGGGTCTTTTCCGAATATTGCGGTCTTCACAAGCGGCGAGCGCACAATAGCCTTGGCAGCTTTCCGTGCGTCATCCTCGCTTTGCGCGCCGCTGACCCTTGCCTCGATTAACCTTGTTGCGCCTTCCCCGTCCTTTGCTATCATTTTAGCGAGGCTCTGGCATACAAAATCAAGCCCGGACTGGAACATGTCTGCGCCGCATTCCATGTATCCCGTAGCCGTGATAAGCGCCATATCGTTGGTACTTGTATCCCCGTCCACCACTACCATATTAAAACTCTTATCTACTGCTATTTTTAAGCAGGCATAGAGGGCTTCTTTTGATAAAGCCGCATCCGTGTATAAAAAAGCAAGCATAGTCCCCATATTCGGTTCAATCATCCCAGAACCTTTAGCCATCCCGCCAATGTGAACCCCGTTATCAAGCTCGACAGCTACTTCTTTCATGGATGTATCCGTAGTCATTATAGCCCTTGCTGCTGCTTTTCCTGTATCCTCTGAAGTTGAAAGAGTGTTATAAACCCCATCAAGATGCCCTCCAATCCATGTTTTATCAAGATTTCGTCCGATAACACCAGTCGAAGCTACACCGATTTCATCAGGCCTGCATTTCAATTTTTTTGCCAGTATCTGCGCCATCCAGCGGGCATCATCAAGCCCGCGTTGACCTGTAAAAGCGTTTGCGCATCCGCTGTTGGCGATTACCGCCTTTAAATCTCCTTTTGCTAGCGCTTCTTTCGTCACGATAAGCGGAGCCGCTATAACCTTATTTCGCGTAAAAACTCCGGCTGAAGAAAGTCTTTTTGAATCGGCAACGATTACTGCAAGGCCATTCTTTCCTTCCTTAATCCCGTTTGCCCTGACTCCCCTGACCGCACAGATACCGCCCTTTATGATTTTCATAATTATTCAGCGGCTTCCGAGAGTCCCCTTATTATGTCACTTCGCGCCACGATGCCCACAAGCCTGCCATTTTCGACAACGGGCAATCTATTGACTTTAAACTTGATCATGATGCCTGATGCTTCTTCAAGACTGTCATCCGGTGAAATTGCATGCACGGTTTTTGTCATAATATCCCTCACCGGGCGCAGTTTCAGATGTTCAAGGGCTCTCTTTGTCTCTTCAAGCCTGACGATATTCCTGATTGGAATTTCAATTATTTCAAGCGGGCTTGGAAGCCACAATTCATTTGAAAACTCGGGGGATTTAAATAATTTTATCAAATCCGTTTCAGAAACAAGTCCGACAATTTTTCCTTTTTCAACAACAGGCAGGCCGCTGATGTGGTTTTCCCGAAACAGCTTTGAAATCTGGCTTAATGTGTCATCAGGTTTGCATGTAATTACGTCTTTATTCATCACTTCTTTTATTTTCATATTTTACCTCACGGAGCGATAGCGGGTGTCCAGAGGCCCGTTGTCTCCTGAAGGCCAAACATCAGGTTCATGTTCTGGATTGCCTGGCCCGACGCCCCTTTTACTAGATTGTCTATTGCGGATATGACAACTATCCTGTCGCTGTTTTTATCAATCTCAAAACCGATATCGCAAAAGTTAGAGCCGCGCACGCTGCCGAGCATCGGTATTCCCTTGATGAGCCTGATAAAAGGTTTATCCTGGTAAAAATCGCGATAGATTTCACCTACATCCTCTTCACCTAATTCCTTCCTGACAAAAATATGCGCCGTGGTCAGGATGCCGCGTACGGATGGGATGACATGCGGCGTGAAGCTAATACTTTTTAAACCGCTGTCAAGCCGGGTTAGTTCCTGCACGATTTCCGCGCGGTGGCGGTGGGAGGTGAGTTTATACGCCTGTATATTTTCTGCCATGTTCGGATAATGGGATACCGCTGTCGGCTCCGCGCCCGCACCTGAAATACCGCTTTTTGAATCAAAAACAACGCGCTCGATAAGACCCGCATCTGCAAGAGGCGCTGCTGAAAGCGATGCTCCTGTAGGGTAACAGCCGGGGTTGGCTATGAATTTTTGCTCTGCAACTTCAGGATGGAGTTCAGGTATGCCGTAAACCGCATCGCGCGGGTCGGTGTGTTTCATCATGTAAGTTTTTTCAAAAACATCAGTCCTGAGGCGGTAATCCGCGCTCAGATCGATTACTTTTACGCCGTTATCAAGAAGTTCCGGAACTATCTGCATGGCTGTGCCGTGAGGGACGGCTGTGAAGACGATATCGCAGCGTGAAGCCACTTCTTCAGGCTCCAGGTCTTCGAAATTCAAGTCGTATATTTTTCGAAGATGCGTATGCGTATCGCTGACCTTCTGTCCTTTCAAACTGCGTGAAGTTACTGCCCTGACTTTCGCTTCGGGGTGCTGTGCAAGCAAACGCAGCAGCTCTCCGCCTGTGTAGCCTGAGCCTCCTATTATTCCGATGTCCATATAGTTCCTACATGTTGGGGTAAATAATGATACTTTCGTTCCCTGAGACATCTTCGCAGATGTCCGAAGCCTCGCTCATCGTATTTCCACTTGTAAAGAAAAGATGCGATTCGCAGGTACAGTCGCTGCAACCAAAGCCGCGCAAGGCTTCAGAGTATTTACCGAGGAGTTGAGCAACAACGCATTCGAGGTCATCGTCAGTTGGCGAAAAAACCGCGCAAATTACCTCCGAGTGCGGCAGGAGGTAATCAATATGCCATTTTCTCGTGGTGTTTTTGCCTTGCGCTACGTTGAAGTGTCTTGTTATTCGTTTTTCCCCGCCGCTTCCCTGGGCTGAACCCACGTAGGAATAATAGCCTCTCCTGAAATGAAGCCTTCCGAGTTTTCCTACGCGGATGTCTTTACTGTCTTTCATCCTGAGGATTAGAACGTAAATTCCTTTCATAGATAGCATCCTGAAAACACCGTGCTCCGTGCCTATAATGAAAAAATCAACAACAAATGTATCAACTTTAATTTATTTTCCAATTATCAATTGAACAATAGATACATGCTCAGTAACGCATGCGACATTATATCCTAACAATTTTGCGCAATTTTCAACTGGAATTATTGGTAATACCATAATAATAACTATCAATAATATTATAACTATCCAGACAGCAGAGTTCATGTTATTCCTCCAAAATGTTTATGATAATTTTAAGTTAAAGTTATAAAATGTGATAGTATATAATATCTGCCATCAAAGCTTTATGTTATAAAAATCATCTGGGGGCAGGTGCGGAGGTCGCCCAGTTAGGTCAAAGGCGACAGCTTTAGGGGCTGTTCTCGCAGGAGTTCATGGGTTCGAATCCCATCCTCCGCATACTCATTCCTTTAAATATCATGCAGTAAGACATTATTCTATGTTCAAATCCAAACACCCTCGCGATATATTCAACGAGATAAAGTGGAGGTTCGATCTCAGCAAATGTAAAATCTATTACATCCACAGGGGCGCGCCCGGGAACATGAAAATCGTAGAAGGTAGCGCCATCAAAAATATCGACAGGTCGTTCCTTGTTCTTGAAAGCGCCGTGGAGGACGTGTATATTCCATACCACAGGATATTCAGGATTGAATTTGACGGTGTGCCTGTTTATGAACGGAATAAACCAGATGAATCCCGGATAACAACGCCAGACAAAAACCAAAACATTTAAAAGATACAGAACCGTAATTAGCAATGGTGATTACGTAAATGTCCGAAAAAGATTCGAAGGTTCCTATTTATATAGCAATTCTGGTTGCAGTCCTGCTTATTGCAGCCGGCGGTTATTTTGTTCTTGGTGGCAAGACAAAATTCACTACAATTAGTACAAATTCCAATGCCACGCCAACACCTGAACAAACAGCGGCATCGACATCAACAGGAACCCCTGCACAGACTGCAGCGCAGGGAACCCCTGTTGTTGCAGCCCCCCCGAAAATTGAAACCATCAAATGCGAATTGTGTCATACAAATCCACAGAACCTCCCTCCGCATGTCAATGGGGGAAAACTCTGTATAAATTGTCATGGAAGCCAGGTGCATAATATTCATATAGGACCGGGCACAGTCGGACTGCAATGTGATACATGCCACGGGTTCCCGCCAAAGATTCCCACAGTGCAGAAAGGGACAGGCCCGGGAAGTTACAGCGTATGTGAACAATGTCATGCTGCGCCCCCGGATTCACTGAAACCCAGCAACGGAAACCTGATAGTAGTTCATTTATCAAGAGGCAAATATTGTACGAACTGCCATGGTACCGATGTCGGGGTTATCCATATGGCAGCAATTACCAATGCGACCAAATAATAAGTAAAAGGGTGCCAAAACCCTTTACTTAATTTATAATTTCAGGAAGGTATGGCTTTAGACCCGAGCGAAAGATTGTTTGCAGGAGTGGTTTTAATAGTGATTGGACTTGTGGGTCTGGTTTACAGGCTGACCGGTTATGGCATGATAATCGGGGATATAAGGACTGGCTCAATGTTTTATAGTGGCGGTTATTCACTCCTGTCCCTCATTATCACTGCAGTTTTTATAATCGTGGTCTTGCTGGGGGTATATATCGTTTATGATACGATTCGAAAAGACTCTAAGACCCTGAATTAACATGACTTCATTTCTGGAGTTTGCAAAAATCTGCGGCGGGATTGAAGAAATTTCAAGTTCTCTTGAAATGACATCTATGGTTGCAGGTTTTTTTAAAGAAGTGAGCGATGATGAGCTTCCCATAGTTACCCGTTTTATTATGGGGCATGTTTTTCCGGTCTGGAGCAAGGAAGAACTCGGCATCGGGCCAAACCTTTTGTACTCTGCAATATCAAAAACTTCGTCGCTGCCTGTTAAAAGCATAGAAGAATTCGTAAGGGATACAGGCGATATAGGGCTGGCAGCGGAAAAAGCAATAACTTCCGGAAAAGCCCACTTGAATTTATTTTCTGAAGATGAGCTTTCCATTAAAGAGGTATACCTGAGGTTCCAGAAGATTTCAGGACTTACAGGAAAGGGTTCGCAGGACGCAAAAATAAAGAATCTGCAGTATCTCTTCAGTTCAGCCAAACCCCTGGAAATTGTTTATCTTGCACGTTTATCGATTGAAGAACTGCGAATAGGGGTTGGAGAAGGAATCGTGAGGGATGCAATCGCAGAGGCTTTTGATGCATCTTCTGAACTGGTAGAGCGTGGGTATATGCTTACAAATGATTTCGGACAGGTTGCTTATACCGCAAAAAAAGAAGGCGAACCTGGACTTTCCAGGCTCGGGGTTTTAATAAACAGGCCATTAAAAATGATGCTGGCACAGATAACTCTGGGTATAAATGAAGTTGTGGAGGAAATGGGTTCTGCGGCAGTCGAATGGAAATTTGACGGGGCGCGTGTCCAGGTACATAAGGAAGGCAGCAATATAACGATTTATTCACGTAAACTTGAGGACGTTACATCTTCTTTGCCTGATATTGCAAAAGCCATAAGAACCAATATTTCAGCAGACAGCGTGATTCTTGACGGCGAGGCAGTGGCTATTGGCAAAGACGAGAGACCGATGGCATTCCAGGAGATATTGCGGCGCTTCAGGCGAAAATACGATATCTCAGCTACCGCCATTGAAATTCCGCTACACCTTAACCTTTTTGATATACTTTATTTAAATGGCGAGACTCTTATCGATGCTCCGCTTTCGGAAAGACGAAAAAAACTTGAGGAAATATGCGATAAGAGCATTATCGCAAAGCAAACCGTAACCGGCGATACGGCGCTTATTGAAGCGATTTATAAAGAGGCTCTCGCTGCCGGGCATGAAGGAGTCATGTTGAAAAACCCGGATTCGTTTTATACTCCCGGCAAAAGGGGAAAGAACTGGCTCAAATTAAAGCCTGTAATGGAAACACTTGACCTGGTGGTAATCGGAGGAGAATGGGGCGAAGGAAGAAGAGCCAATTTTATCGGTTCCTACCTCCTCGCATGCCGCGACCCTGATACAGACAGGTTCCTTTCTATAGGCCGTGTTGCAACCGGAATCACGGATGAACAACTGGCTGAGCTGACGAATTTATTCAAAAAGCTTGTTGTTTTAGAAAGCGGCATTCATGTCGAACTGGAACCTAAAATAGTATTTGAGGTAGCTTTTGAAGAAATCCAGAAAAGCCCGAATTATGATTCAGGGTATGCGCTTCGTTTCCCGAGACTTGTCAATGTGAGAAGCGATAAATCGGCTGAGGATGCCGATTCAATAGACAGGATAGAACAGCTTTATAAGGTACAAAAAGGAAAATGACCCGACCGAAAACTATATCATTCCGTTCGCCAATGTACGTATGTTCGTTTAAAAACGAACAAGATAGGCGGGTTATTTTTTCAACGATACTAACCCCCACTCCTCAACCCGCCTGTCTTACTTTCTTTATCCTTCCTTTTCAAGACCATAAACCCATTCTGCAAGGATGACACATTTTTCAGGTTCACATTCAAGAGCGCATCCCGTGCATGGTGAGAACATATCCCCGATTAACAATAACTTGAAATTCCTTGTTTTTTCTTCTTTTTTCCCGAGGTACTTAATAAGGTATGTTTTTACACCTTTTTTTGATTCCTTTTCCCGGCTTATTTTTCCTTCCTTTTCCAACGTGGCAAGAATGCGGGAACATTTGCTGCTGTCTATTTTTGCTTTTTTCCAGAGTTCGTTCTGTAAAATGCCATTTTTACTGGATTTGATCAATTTCAAAACTTTTTCTTCTGTTTCCATTCTACTCCCCTACTGGACTTAACATTATTATATTATTACCTCTTAAAATTACCGAACCCAGCGAACGCGCTTTAACTCCATCCACAATCTCATATGTATCTATAAGGTGCAGATTCAAATATTCATCAGCGCTCTCAAGCTTACCCTGAAGTGTATGTTTATCGCCTTTCATCTCAACCTGTACAATTGAACCTGTCAATGTCTGAACTTTTTTTGTTGGAAACAAGATTTTTCTCCTTCTAATTATTTTCTCTTCATTTATTTCCTTTAGTACTTCAATTTTTGCATTTTTCAAGCTTTTCTATCATACGAGAGACTTTTTGAGGATGATTTAATACCGTGATTCCCATGAGTTCTTTCAAAATTTTGACATTTTTAGAGTCCACGTCCCGCACTTTGAGTTTTGCCAGGCCGCCTCTTATCGCACCGTAGCTGCAAAGCGTAACGCACAGGCCGCACCCGTCGCATTTTAAGAGGTCAATCTGGTCAGTAATCGCATTGCTCGGGCATTCCTGCGCCGGGGGACAGAGTTCGCATCGCATGCATATCTCCCTGTCTATAAAGAACGGCATCCTTGATTCTATTTTTCCTGCAATATCCACAGGCACGATGAAAACAGGAACGTCTCCTTTAACAGCCTGCGCCACTGCATTTGTCACAAGGGTATCTGCTATTCCGTATGCAAGTTTTGCGGTAGTGTTTGAGGTGGCGGGAGTGATTATCAGGGCATCATATTTTTGCAGGAGAAACCTGCCTGTTTTGGGAAAACTCGCGCCCTGTTCGCGTTCGTAAAAACACTCTTCAAGATAGCTGCCGCAAGAGATATTTGAAAGCTCATCTGCCAGTCCATACATCCTTATCACTTCTCCGGCTGCGCGCGATACAAAAGTGGTAACTTTTAATTCGGGTTTATTGCGTTTTAGCTCTTTAAACACCTCAAAACTCTCGCGAAGGAAGTGTCCTGCGCCTGTGATGCCCCATGCAATTTTCATGCACGGATTTCAGCGTCCAACTCAGATATAGCTTGTTATTTTTTAGAAAAAATTTTGGTGTTTTTCATACAAAAAACCCTATGAATATATATATTATGATGAAGATAGATTATTGTAATTTAATAATCCGCCACAGGGTTAGTTAAGCAGATTATTAGAGGAGTAAATTGGGAGGAAATTTAATGAAAAATATAAAGATTAAGTTCACCTTAGTCTTGATTATGGTGTTAGCCGTCGTAGTTGCAGGTTGCGCCGGTCCAAAACAAAATGTTACCGGAACACCGACGCCGCAAGCACCAATCAATTCACAGGTTGATACAGGCACAGAAAATGATAAACTCATAAACATGAGCGCCCAGAATATGGTCGAAGCAGGCAGGGAAACCTTCCGCTACGATACTTTCGGAGATGAGGCGTACTGGGGCGACACTCTGAAGCTGCATCAGGCAATTGCAGGGGTAGCTAACGGAGGCGTCGGGGGCGGAGTAGACCCTAAGACTGCGCTTGCAGTCGGTTTAAAAGTTGATGTTGATGCCCTTCCCAAAGACCTTGTTGATAACCTGAAAGCAGGAAAAGTAAATCTGAGCGACCCTGCCACAACGGTTGCACTTCTCCAGCTGGATTCTGTTGTAGGAGTTAAAGGTTTCTTTGATGAAAATAAAAAACTTAAGTCAATAGGCATAACATGCGCCATCTGCCATTCAACAGTGGATGATTCACTCACATCCGGCATTGGCCACAGGCTTGATGGATGGCCCAACCGAGATCTCAACGTTGGCGTAATAGTTTCACTTGCACCGAACCTTCAACCTGTTGCAGACCGCCTGCACACCAATGTTACAACTGTTAAGGCAGTCCTCAACAGCTGGGGTCCAGGGAAATATGATGCTGAACTTAATATGGATGGTAAAGCCCTCCGCCCTGACGGAAAATCGGCAGCCACGCTGCTTCCGGCTGCTTTCGGTCTTGCAGGCGTGAACCTTCACACCTATGGGGGATGGGGTTCTGTAACGCACTGGAACGCTTACGTAGCTAATACACAGATGAGAGGAAAAGGTACGTTCTATGACCCGCGGCTTAATGATAAAGCCAAATACCCGCTTGCCGTCGAAAGCGGTGACTGGAATATCAGAAATGAACCTGACATGGTGACTTCCAAGCTTCCGGCCCTGCAGTTCTACCAGCTATCCATACCTGCGCCAATACCGCCAAAAGGAAGCTTTGATGAGAAGGCAGCCGCAAGTGGAAAAGTGATTTTCAACGGAAAGGCTAATTGTGACAGATGCCATGTTCCGCCAATCTTCGCAGAACCGGGCTGGCCTATGCATAATGCCACTGAAATCGGAATCGATGATTTCCAGGCTAAGCGGTCACCCGATGAAATGTACAGAACAACGCCTCTTAAGGGGCTCTTCTCACATATGAAAGGCGGATTCTACCATGACGGGCGTTATGCCACATTGATGGATGTCGTGAACCATTACAACGATGTCTTCAAACTTAGCCTGACCGACCAGGAAAAGAGCGACCTGGCAGAATATTTAAAATCGATATGAGAAGGTAATATTCAAAATAAGCCTCGATGGAAGGACCATCGAGGCAACCTTATTTTTTTATGTACGTAAATTGATGTTTCAATACTGTGATAATTTTAATGCAATCATACCAAACAGGTTTATATGCTTCACACTACTCATATGTGTGAGGAACCACAGGCATCCCTATATATACAATTCCTTTTTTTGGTTCCTCCTATAATCGACCAAATTTTACTTTCCACTCTTAAATGTGAATCACTTTCCCCAGCGCTGCTTCAGCCGCCTCTGCGAGAGCCTCGGAAAGCGTTGGATGCGGATGTATCGTTCCCGCCAAATCTTCCAGGAAAGCGGCCATCTCTATGGAATGCGAGGCTTCACTTATCAGCAGGGATGCGTTTGCCCCGACTATATGTATCCCGAGTATCTCCCCGTTCGCTTTTGCCACCACCTTCACGAACCCGTCAGTCCTGTCCAGCGTGAGCGCACTTCCGGAAGCGCGAAAAGGAAACTTGCCTGTCTTGATTTCCAGGCCGCTTTTTCTTGCGCTTTCCTCATCCATACCCACTATTGCTATTTCCGGGTCTGATAATACGGTTTCAGGTATTGCCCTGTTATCAAAAGCGCTCGGAAGACCTGCTATGACTTCGGCTGCTACTTTCCCTTCCCTGAAAGCCTTATGGGCAAGGAACGGCGGACCTGCAACATCCCCTACCGCGTATATTTTCGGGTCTGTCGTTTGCCGCTTTTCATTTACTTTGATAAAGCCGCTCTTGCTTAGTTCGACATTTGTATTTTCAAGCCCGATGTTCTCACTGTTCGGTTTTAAACCAACCGCTACAAGCACTTTATCAGCACTGAGTTCGGTCTTCTTTCCTGCATCGTCACTGATTGTCACTACCGCCTTATTATTTTCCCTGGTTAAACCCTGGAATTTTGAATTATAGTATATCTCCATACCCAGCTTTTTCATTTTCTGGTTTACCACAGAAACGAGTTCATGATCGAATTTCGATAGAATCCGGGATGAACGCTGCACGATTTTCACTTTTGTCCCGAGCTTTGCAAACATCGTCCCGATTTCTATGCTGATATAACCTGCCCCGATTATCACCATGTCTTCGGGCACCTTCATGAGGCCCAGTGCATCATTGGAGTCGATAACGATTTTACCATCAACTGGAAGCCCTGAGAACTCCTGCGGACGCGAACCTGTGGCTATTATTGCATTTTCAAACTTGATGGTGGAAATAGTCCCGTCAGCTAATTTTATCCTTGCCTTATCTGAGGACTCAAGATACGCTTCTCCTTTTAATACCTGCACGCCATATTTCTTGCAAAGATACTCTATGCCGTCCCTCAGTTTTTTAACAACTTCGAAGCGGTACTTCTGGATTTTTTTATAATCAAATTCAACAGACCCCTTAATTCCAATGTTTCCCGGATTCTTTATATCATAAATGATATTGGCGACATGTATCAGCGTTTTTGAAGGGATGCACCCTCGAAAAACACACGCACCTCCAAGGTCATATTTTTCAACAAGTATCACGTCCTTGCCAAGCTGGGAAGCCCTTATGGCTGCCGTATAGCCTCCGGGACCACCGCCAATTACAAGGACATCGCATCCCGTCACAATATCGCCCATTACCATTATGTCACATCCAAAAGGAAGAGATCCGGGTCTTTCAAATGTTCCATTAAGGTATTCATGAACCTGGCCGCCTGCGCGCCGTCAAGCACCCTGTGGTCAAATGAAAGCACAAGCGGCAGGATTTTCCTTATCTTTATTTCCCCGTCGATAACAACAGCCATGTCCCTTATCCTGTGTACGCCAAGGATGGCAACGTCAGGAGGATTGATAATCGGTGTTGAAAACAGTCCACCAATACTTCCAATGTTGGTTATTGTGAAGGTATTACCCTTCAAATCCGAAAGCTTGATCTTTCGGGTCCGCGCTTCCTCGGCAAGCCTTTCTGTTTCCTTTGCAAGTTCCATGATGCTTTTCTGGTCTGCATTTTTAATTACAGGAACCATCAAGCCCTCAGGAGTATCCACGGCCACGCCTATATTGTAGTAGCGTTTCAGCACAATCTCATTCTTTTGTGAATCAAGCGAGGCATTCAGGTATGGATGCTGCTTCAGCGCCACTGTCGCTGCTTTTACAATAAATGCAAGGTAGGTGAGTTTTATACCTTTTTCCTCTGCTGCTTTTTTCTCTTTTTCCCTCAACTTCACAAGCTCGGTAACGTCTGCCTCATCCATCGAAACAACATGTGGCGCGGTAAACAGCGACTTGACCATCCGCTCACCAATGGTCTTTCGGATGCCTTTTATCGGGATTCTCTCTTCAAGTGCTTTTGTTTCAGGCGCAACTTCAGGCTGCATGGCTTCGGCTGCCTTTTGCGGGGCTTCTGCGAATTTTTTAACATCATCATCGGTTACCCTGCCGCCCGGCCCGCTGCCCGCAACCCCTGATATGTCCACGCCCAGTTCCCTTGCAAGGCGGCGCGTAGCCGGAGCTGCCAGAGCCTTTGCCGCAACTTCAGGCGGCTTTTCCGGCGGTTTGATTCCGGGTGTAACTTCGACGTGTCTGGCTTCCTCAGGTTTTTTCTCAGGCATCTTTGCCGTGGGAACCTGTACCTCTTCCCCAATCATCGAAAGCGAGGCAAGGGTACTTCCCACTTTCAGGATATCACCCTCTTTTCCAAAAAGTTTCGATACTTTCCCCGCCTTCGGAGTCGGTATTTCAACGATCGCTTTATCAGTTTCAATCTCAGCCACGGCCTGGTCAGCCTTTATTTCATCTCCAATTTTTACAAGCCATTTTACAAGCGTGCCTTCGGTTATGCCTTCACCGACATCAGGGAACTTTATATCAACCATAATATCCTCCTAAAAACCCGCAGTTTCTTTTATTGCATTTGCCACTCTTTCGGCGTCAGGCAGGTAATAATCTTCAAGCTTTGGCAGCGGCACAGGAACGTCATAGCCTGTAACCCTTTTAACCGGAGCCTCAAGATTAAGAAAAGCCTTTTCATTTATCCTTGCAATGATTTCTGCCCCCAAACCCAGTGTTCTCGGCTCCTCATGGACAACTACGCACCGTCCCGTCTTCCTGACAGAATCTATTATTATATTCTCATCAAGCGGCGATAGCGTGCGAAGGTCTATCAGTTCAACGCTAACGTCCTTGACCTTAGGAAGTGCTTCCTCGCAAACCTTCACCATCGCGCCCCATGAAACCACTGTTACGTCATCTCCCTCTGTGAGTTTTTTCCCCTCGCCAAGCGGGACTGTGTAATCCCCTTCTGGTACTTCTTCCCTTCCTGCCCGGTAGAGTTTCTTTGGCTCAAAAAAGAAAACAGGGTCGGGGTCCCTGATAGATGAGAGAAGGAGCCCCTTGGCATCATAAGGTGATGAGGGAATTACGACTTTCAAGCCCGGGATGTGTATAAAAAATGTGGCAACTGCTTCTGAATGGTGCTCAAGTGCCCTCACGCCTCCCCCATAGGGCGCCCTTATCACCATCGGGCAGTGGTACGTTCCGCGGGAGCGGTACCTTATCCTGGAAGCGTGGGCTGCAAGCTGGTCTATGGTCATATAACTGAAACCCTCAAACTGTATTTCTGCCACGGGTTTCAGTCCTGCGACGGCCATACCTATCGCAGTCCCCACAATCCCGGATTCGGCAAGCGGCGTATCAATAACCCTCTCGCTTCCGAACTTGTTCAGGAGGCCTTCGGTAACCCTGAATACCCCGCCATCCACTCCCACGTCCTCGCCCATGACTACGACTGACGGGTCTTTTTGCATTTCTTCATGAAGCGCAAGGTTGATTGCCTGTACCATATTGAGTTTCGCCATTTTCAAGCCCCTTTCTTTTTTGCGATGATGTTTTGTAGCTCTTCCATCTGCTCTTTCAGATTTGGCGTAATTTCAGCATAAACGTACTTGAACATATTTTCCACAATAGGAATATGAGATTCAGCTTCTTCAACTGCCTTCTCTATTTCCGCAGTAATTTCTTTCAGGAGCTTTTCTTCATAATCCTGGCTCCATATACCTTTTTTCTCAAGATATATCCTGAAACGCTTTACAGGGTCTTTTTTCCTCCACTCCTCTTCCTCGTCTTTTTTCCTGTATTTTGTGGGGTCGTCTGAGGTCGTGTGCGCCCCGAGGCGGTATGTGAAGCACTCTATCAATGTTGGCCCTCCCCCTGACCTTGCCTTCTCAAGCGCGGCTTTTGTTGCGCTGTACACAGCGAGCGCATCGTTACCATCAACCTGGATGCCTTCAAAACCATAGGCTAAAGCTTTCTGGGCAAGTGTTTTTGATGCGGTTTGCTTCTCTCTTGGCAGGGATATGGCATACTGGTTATTCTGGCAGATGAAAACTGTCGGCGTCCTGAACACACCTGCAAAGTTCATGCCTTCATGGAAATCCCCTTCTGATGTCGCGCCATCGCCGAAATAAACGACAGAAGCTATATCCTGTTTCTTAATCTTCGCAGCCCACGCAGCCCCGACAGCATGCAGTACCTGCGTGGCTACGGGAATAGATATCGTGAAATTTTTTTGGGGAAGGTTCATATTTGCATCTTCAGAACCCATCCAGTAAATGTAAAGAAGCTTCAGCGGAATGCCTCTTGCTATCTGCACCCCGTGCTCCCTGAAAGCGGGGAAGAACCAGTCGTCCGGCTTCATGGCAAAAGCGCTTCCTATCTGGCTTGCCTCCTGCCCGAGACACGAGCCGTAGGTAAGCATCCTGCCCTGGCGCTGAAGCTTTATCGCTTTATCGTCAAACATGCGTGTAAGCACCATCGTCCTGTAGAATTTTTCAAGCGTTTCATTATCAAGAGCGGGCTCTAAACTCTTATCCACATTGCCTTCGGAGTCAAGAACCGAAAGCCAATCCACACTCATATCGAGAATTTTTTGTCTGGACACTTTTATCCTCCCTTAAGATTTAGATGGCTCTATACCTTTTTATTCTTTACTGAAAAAAAATAATCGGCCATATACGAACTCCTGACAAGCGGGCCGCTCTCTACTGAAAGAAATCCCATATTTTCTGCTTTCTTTTTATAGTAATCAAATTTTTCAGGCGAGATGTATTCCTTAACTTCAAGCTGCTTTTCAGACGGCCTGAGGTACTGGCCAAGAGTAATGATATCCACTCCTGCATTTCTTAAATCATCCATCGTTTTCAATACCATTTCTTCAGTCTCCCCCAAACCCAGCATTATGGAGGATTTTATGTATATCGAAGAGGACATTTGTTTTGCTTTTCGAAGAACCTCAAGGGACAAATTATAGCTCGTCCTACAGTCTCTTGCAAGCTCCTGAAGTTCCTCTACGGTTTCAATATTGTGCCCCACCACATCTGGATTGGCGTCCGTAATTTTTTGCAGGCACGCTTCATCCCCATGGAAATCCGGAATTAAAGCCTCTACCATAATATTATCACCAAGGTTTTTTATCGTTTTTATGCAACTGGCAAAATGCCCTGCGCCTCCGTCAGCGAGGTCGTCCCTGTCCACTGATGTAAGAACAACATACTTCAAGCCCATTTTTTTCACCGCCTGCGCAACCCTTGCGGGCTCGGAAGGGTCGATGGGCTCGCCTGCTTTTCCTTTTTTTACTGCGCAGAATCTGCAATTTCTCGTGCAGATAGAGCCCAGTATCATAAAAGTGGCTGTGCCTCTTGTCCAGCATTCCCCCATGTTTGGGCATCTTGCGCCAGTACATACAGTGTTTAATTTAAGCTCTTCAATGATTTTTTTTAAGGCGAGGAACTTTGCACCGGACGGGGGTCTTGTTTTGAGCCAGCCGGGTTTTGTCATAATGGATAATTTTGCTTTCATTCAGATAAGCCTTTTTGACAGCAATCTTTTAATTATTGCAGAAGCATTTACCTGTGGTGAGGAAATGATAAAATATCGATGCACTGTATGCGGTTATATATACGACCCTGAAGCCGGAGACCCGCCGAGAGCGAAGCCGGGAACTGTTTTTGAAGAGCTGCCAGATGATTGGGTTTGCCCTGTGTGCGGAGCGCCAAAAGAGATGTTTGAGAAGATGTAACGTTTCATACTTCTCTCCTCAGTTTTTCGTATTCTTCTCTGGAAATTTTTTATCTGTTTCAGGATTTCCTTAAGCCCGAATCAGCTTCAAGGCATACCTGTATTGCCTCTTTTATGCGCTCCATTGCCTGCTTCACGGTTTTACCCTGGGTATAACAGCCGATAATGTCAGGCACCTTAGCAACATAAATGCCATCTTCGTCCTGCTCTATAAGGACAGTGAAGTTCAAAACTTTATTTTCCGTTTCAATCATAACACATTTTTAATTCGGCAT
This sequence comes from Candidatus Methanoperedens sp., assembly GCA_026552835.1. The sequence continues at coordinate 31,096 of JAPMTY010000119.1, read as the reverse complement.
GTTATTTTAAATCTGTTTTTTACAGTAAATAAAATCACATAAGCGAAAACTCATTTCCATCCGGGTCTTTGAAAATTGCATATCTCATATCTTCATCCCACTCTGATGGAGATAGTTCACGCACGAATTCAACGCCATTTTTTTTCAGCTCTTTGCATGTCTTTTCTACGTCATCTGCTTTCAACACAATACCCTGGTTTCCCGGTTCAAGCTCTGAGTCGGGACAGAGATGAAATCCTGTCGAAGAGCCTTTCGGACCCACAACAATCCAGTGTGGTTCGTTACTCCTAACTTCAAAATTCAATTTTTTCTTATACCATTCTTTTGCTTTGTTTTCATCAGATACCATGACCGCAATAGTTGCTATTTGATTTATCGCCATTTTCCCACCTCGATTGATAGACGAGAAGCTGCTTAATACTTTTTTAAACAACCCCCATCTTATGTTAAGTATATGACTGGAATCGGTATTAATAATTTACGAGATTATCAATTCGTGTTGGTAATGCCCTAATGTGCTATATGAATTGGGTAGCATTTGCCGCATTAAAAAGTGAAGCCATAGAAACCAGGCACTTGCTCCGCTCAAAATTCTTATAAAAATCTAATGGACCGAATTACATTATTAAATACTTCACTTGATTTTAAGTAATTTTCTTCGTTATCAGTAAAAGTAAATAGGTACAAAGCCTTCAACTTTGGAACATAGGTAAAAACGCCAGATTGACGAATTCTCCTTTTATCTATTCCTTTATCTTGATTAGAATATTCATAAGAAAAAATCAATTTTAAACTTTTAAGGTCGTCTACAAGAATAAATTCTTTTGTTAGAGATTCATTTTCTACAACGCCCCTTGATGCAGCAACTATTCCTGCCTTGATGGCTTCAGTATTTGAACCGGTGTCATAAATTGCATCGATATCAACATTAGCTGAATCAAATTTGGGGAGGTTTAAACGGTCATATAAATCACTTAAATCTTTTTCACTTTGATAAACCACATTGAAATTCGCGATTTTATCTTGTCCGATGTATTGATAAAGTAAACCCCCTTTTGGTAACCATTTTTCAGGTCGAGAGAAGACCAATTTATGTTTTTCATCTACATCAATCTCATAACCTTGTGGGCAAGGGGCTCCTCTTATGAGTTTGGATTGAAGTTCTTGAATTTGTTCATGGAATTTTGCTATACTATCAGTAGTCAAGTGTTTATAGACTTGGAATGTAATAGATGTCAATAGAGATGCTGTGAAGACAAAACCTGCAAATGCGCCACCTAATTTCCAATGTTGCAAATTTGCTTCAGCTGAAGATTCCAAAATACTGAAAAAAATGTACGCAACAAAAATACTCATCCCAAAAATGATGCATCCAGAAATTAAAGCAAATTTCATTTTATTATTTTCATCCACTACACTATTCATTATCTGAACCTCATATGACTGAATTCTGTTCTTTCACATATATATTTAGTGATGGATTTATAGTTAGTGATTTCAAGGTTTAGGGATCGGCGTTTATACTTTCCCAGGCAAGACGTATCAATTCGTATTGATAATTATATACAATAATCAAAGCTATCATTAGGATTGCCCTCACCCTAAATGAGCACACAAAAGCGATTGTACTCCTGCCCCACGAAACATGTCCTACCTCAGATACATCCACTCATCGCTTCGATATTTCTTCTCTGCAAGCTCTCTTGCTCTCGCAATCTCACTCTCGCTCCACGCCCCAAACTCAAACTCCTTCCCATCAGTAAAAGCCCCAACCAGAGCCTCATAAACCTCTTTCTTCCCCGCGCTGCTGTGCTCTAAAACACAAGTAACCCTCTCCTCTGCGCTCTTAATCATCTTATCAGTAATCTTCTGCCTGCTCACATTAAGCACGCTGAACATTGTTTTCAGGTCAAGCCCGTAAAGCAGCGTGCCGTGCTGAAGCAATATCCCGCCTCTCCTTGTCTGGGCGCTTCCTGAGATTTTTTTTCCTTTTACATGAATATCATTTACCGGCCTGAACTCAGCTTCAATTCCAAGGTTCCCAAGGCCGCTCACAAGCCAGCCGCAAATCAACCTGTAAGATTCTATAATGTTCTTCGGGAATATGCTTGCAGGCGCAATAACGCTGTACGTTATCTCTCTTTCAAAATCATGATACACCGCCCCTCCGCCTGTCCAGCGCCGGATACGGTCAATACCCAGTTCCCTGCATACATCAAGGTTTACCTCATCTCTTATGCCCTGGAAATAGCCTATGGAAACTGCGCCCGGTTCCCAGTTGTAAAACCGTATAGTGGGCAGCGATGAACCAGACCTTACGTTCTCACTTATCGCTTCATCAAGAGCCATGTTGAAGTAGGCGTCGTGTGTTTCAAGCCCCACAACCCTCCATTTCATTTTAGCGCCTCCTTCACCACTTCAGCAAGCGATTCCGGGCTTACCCCAATCATCCGGGCATCATGAGCCGCCATTATAGTATGGATTTTAGAAGCGATGACTTCAACACTTGCTTCTTTTTCCAGGCCGGACATACTTTTTTCTATCTCATCAAGAACATCCTCGGGATGCAGGAAAAAATCACCTGTGATTTTGAGCTTCTTGATGGATTCATCATATTCAACCTCTACTTTTACAATTTTTCCTTCCCTGACTTTTTGTTTTGCAAGCGAAATCAAATGAACTCACCCTTCAATAGTGTATTTTGCATCAACTATAATTTTTAATATTTATTTTTTGAACACTTTGCGTTCTTTGCGTTCTTTGCGGTGCTTGATTTTATTCACCGCAAAGTGCGCAAAGGCCGCAAAGATAAGTTTAAAATGTTTGGTTATTACCAATAATTTAAAGTATATTTCACTTTACTACTCCTTCCCCTGCTCTCACTATCCTGTCAATCAGCCCGTACTCCACAGCCTCTTCTGCTGTCATGAAAAAGTCCCTGTCGGTATCTTTCTCAATGACTTTCATGGGCTTCCCTGTGTGGTAAACTAAAATTTCATCAAGGCGCTTCTTGACGCGGTTCATCTCTTTCGCCTGGATATCTATATCGGATGCCTGTCCCTGAGCCCCGCCGAGCGGCTGGTGTATCATCATTCGCGCATTGGGAAAAGCGACCCTTTTACCATCTGTTCCCGCAGCCAGTAATATCGCAGCCATGGATGCAGCCTGCCCGACACATATGGTTTCAATGCTGCACTTAATGCATTGCATGGCATCATAGATTGCAAGACCTGCGGAAATCACTCCACCGGGGCTGTTTATGTATAAATGTATGTCGCCATCGAAATCTTTTGCTTCAAGGTAAAGAAGCTGTGGGATAATACTTTCTGCCATTTCGTCATTGATTTCACCCGTGAGAAATATTATCTGTTCATCCAGCAGCCTGGAATAAATATCCAGTGTACGCGGACCATTCGGGGTTTGCTCGGATATAAAAAGCGTTCTTGGAATTGTCATCGTTATCCTCCTTTCTCTTCATCATAAACATAGATATTAACTGACTTTACTGCTTCCATATTCAGTTCAAAAGTTTTTTTGGTTTCTGCCGGCATAAATTTACCCCCATTTTGAATTGCCAAATTAATTATTCTCATTATTCGTATATAACGGTTTTCTAAATAAATTTATATATATTTATAGAATCCTTCAATTAACCAAAATTAAACAACGCGTCTCCATTTCCTGAACATACAGGAAAATATATATCATATAAAAAAACTTATTAAACCTGAAATTGAGCGATTGGAGTCTAAAAAAAAAGGATGGTATCCACTCCAATAAGTTCTTTTGGAGGAGAAATGATGAATTCACAAAGAAAACATTTGTTAAATAAATCCTTAATAGTGCTGGTGGTATGGCTTACACTATGTATAGGATTGGTGGCAGCCCAGACAACTACAGGCAGATTGACGCTCAGCCTTCAGCCCGGCCTTGACGGCAAAGGGGATATCAAGGCAACATCCATCACCAGTGCTGAACTACTGGGTCTGGACGGAGCGGTTATAAAAACCGCGACCCTGACTGGCGGCAAGGCACAGTTTGACCTGGGAAGCATTGCAGGAGGCAATTATTTCATCAGGGTGAATAACCTTGCAGACGACCTTGTGCCGACACGCATCGATGACCCGTTGAAGGCAACCAACCAGTACGTGGGGCAAAAGTTACGGGCGACAGTAATCGGTAACCTTTCTGACCCTACCTACACTATTTCAACGCATTCAAAGGGACAGGGACACCACCCGGTTGTCAGGTACGCAGACGGGGTAATTGAAGCGCCTGAGAGATATTGTTATGTTCTCTTGTATCAAAAGACAAGCCCGCAGAAAATGGAAATTCGTGTGCTTGGCACTGCTGATTTAGTAACTACCTTCTCACCACGGACTGCCACGCATCCGAGCACCCCAACTTCAGCCAATCCATCGTTCTCGACCTGGCTGATCTTCGGGAAAAGCCATGGAATCGATTACAATGGGACGGATAGCAAGTGCAATACCTGCCACATCAATCTTGACACGAAGCCAGCAAATTTCAGCAAGGTCACATCCGGCAACGGCTGGTGCTACAGATGCCATTATGGTAAAGGCGGCGATGATAACGGGTTTTTAGACACAATAGCCCTCATAGCTGCAACATCCACATCGACAGAAACAGCGGCGCCGACTGCAACGCCAAAAACACCGGCATTTGAAGCGCTTCTGGCAATTTCAGCATTGCTGATAATGGTACTGGTCAGAAGAAGATAACACCGGTACCCGTTTACTTTTTTAGTTCGTGTAAACCCACCGCTTTTATGAAAAAATAATTTGGCTGATTTTTTCGCTATTATTTCTCAAAAATTCTAATACATCCCTCAGATAAGGTTCAGTTCCCGGAACAACGACAGCACGGTTTTTGCCCCAGCTATTTATGCAATTATCAATAGTCTCTTTGCCGCCATTTATCCGGTCCTTATTCCCGAAAATATTATCGACTGCAAGATGCAGATAGTAGCACCTGATATATTCTTTTCGTGTTGCCAGCAGCCATTTCAGGTCTTCTTTTTGTACCCATTCCCTTTTTCCCCTGTCGTGTAACTTCTCACTTCCAATCAAACTCCTGATTGACACATTCAAGTGCCCGCACACGAATATCTTTCTTTCGGTATTGTGATTTTCAAATTCCTTTGGAGGATTTATATCATCCATGAATCTATTGATTTCATCGGATATGACAGATGGTATTCCTGCCATTTTTGCTATCTTATCGTGTTCTGTATATCCTGTCATTTTTTCTTCACTTTCGCTTTCCTTTTACCTCATTCTCAATATAAATAATAATTAGAATAATCGGTATTTTATTCCATGAAGTGGTATTTGCATATAGAGGCGATAAGCATGAAAGTAATAGCATTTAACGGAAGCGCCCGAAAACAGGGCAACACCGCAATTCTCATAAACCATGTGTTCAGTGAACTGAAAAAAGAAGGGATAGAAACAGAATTGGTAGAGCTTGCAGGCAGGAAGATACAGGGATGTACAGCCTGCTATAAATGTTTTGAAACAAAAGACAGGAAATGCGCTGTCAAGAATGATATCGTGAATGATTGTATTGAAAAGATGGTGGAAGCGGATGGAATTATCCTCGGTTCACCAACTTATTTCGCCGATATAACCTCTGAAATGAAGGCCCTGATAGAACGTGCGGGATTTACCGCAATGGCCAATGGTTCCATTTTCAAACGAAAAGTAGGCGCCGCAGTGATTGCAGTACGAAGGGGAGGCGCGATACATGCTTTTGACTCGATAAATCATTTCTTCCATATCAATCAGATGATAGTCCCGGGTTCAAGTTACTGGAACATTGGCATGGGAAGAGAAATCGGGGATGTTGATAAAGACGAAGAAGGAATCCGGAATATGAAGAATCTCGGTGAGAATATGGCATGGCTGCTTAACAAAATAAGAAGTGAATGACTTGATCTCGTATTAAGACCTGACAACCATCCTCCCTTCGTTTCGTGTATCGTTTGGCATTAGGGTTACACTTTCCCCTGGATTAAGAATTATGAACTCCTTTGGGTCTATACCATTTTCCCTGAGGGTTGCCTCTAATTGCTCCTTTGGAGCATCAACACCCTCATCAGCCAAATGGAAAGTTCCAAAATGGGCGCCAATACTGACATTTGGTTTTAATATTTGATGTGCCCTTACGGCATCTTCGGGATTCATGTGAACAGGACTCATGAACCATCGCGGTTCGTAAGCACCAATCGGTAGCAGCGCAACTTTAATATTAGAAAAATTCGCATGGAGATTTTCAAAGAAATTCCCAAAACCGGTATCTCCGGCATAATAAATTTGTCCTTGTGAACTTTCAATCATAAATCCTCCCCAGAGACTCTTATTTATATTCCATGGTGTGCGACCTGAAAAATGCTGCGCCGGAACAAAAAATATGCTGCTGCCATTTGAAAGATATGTTTTTTCACACCAGTTGAGTTCCTCTACCCTTTTTAATCCTTTCTTTTCCAGAAATTTTTTGTTTCCCAGCCCAACTACAAAAAGAGGAGAGAATTCTTTTTCCAATGTTTTCAGTGTTGGCATATCCATGTGGTCGTAGTGGTTATGGCTCACAAGAACAGCATCAACCGGGGGAAGTTCTTCAAATTTAATTCCTGGAGCCCGGATACGTTTAGTTCCTATAAAGGACAGGGGTCCTGCCCTGGTTGACCAGATAGGATCGGTGAGGATATTCATCCCATCTGCTTGAATCAGGAATGTCGAATGATTGACATACGTCACTCTTATTTCGTCGGCATTCATTTGAGATACTGGTCCAGCGCCAGGCTGTGATTCAATCCATTTCGGCCATTCTGCTCTCTTTCTATTGAAAACCCATTTGAGGAAATCTGCAAATCCATGGGATGATTCTCCAGGATTTTTAAATTTACCGCCATTACTGAGTGGTTCGGGATTTTCCATGAATACCTCGAAAATTAAATGGCATGCCAAAAGAAATATTTATCTCCGTATTTGGAGAGTCAAGATAACACTGGGGCATGGCGCTGGATGCTTCATGGAAAGTCTATCTCGGTCGCCAACTCGATACATTAACTGTCCCAATTATGAAATGCCTGTGACTGGGATTTGAGTAAGAAGAACTATGCCCAGACCCGGACTTGAACCGGGGACATCTGCGTCTTCAGCGCAGCGCTCTCCCAGGCTGAGCTATCTGGGCATACAGGGAGCTAATAATTGCTGACCTCGTATATCTATCCTTCGGAAATTGAACCGGATTGAATCTCAGGTGAGTGGCATCCCCAAGACTTAATATAATTCATGCTAATTATGCCAGAGAAGGTGACTGAATGGACGAATTCTTCGACAAGCTCTTAAAAATCCAGTCAGAGTATTTTAAACGCAGGCAGTTTCTCTTTATTCTGGATTTGATTTCTATCTTCAGCATTTTTTTTGCGATTTTTTATGTCTTTCAAGTTGAGTATTTCTTAGGGAATTCTTCTTCATTAACATTTATACCGAGTTCTATTATTAAAATCACGCCCCCGATTATGGCATTTATTATTGCCATAATCGGCGCTTTCTTAGTGCACAGAAACGATCATAAAATAAATATTAATTTATTGATTGAAAAAAAGTATCCTGAACTCAGTGAAAAACTAAGAACCGCTTATGATAACAGAAATGAAAGCAATGTTATTGTTGATGCGCTAAAAAACCTTGTTTTGAGTGGATTGACGGTTGTTTCAGCTTCAAGACTTATAGCAACGAGTATTGTAGTAACTAAAATTGTAATAGTGATCTTATTTGTTTCTACCGCAGCTTTTGTTCCATTTTGTCCAGAATGCAGATTCTCACCGGAAACTTTGACTAATACTTATACCAATATATCTAAAACCATAACTGGCAGCACAGGAACCGGGAACGAAACGATTACGGCCGTGGGCCCCATCCAGAACCTCCAGAACGTAGGAAAATCAGGCAGCGGAGAGATTATCGGCAAGCCGAAGATTGCATCCCTCGAAGGCAAGAATATTGACCTTTCTCTTTATACAGGCATTGGAACAGGTTTTGTGCCAAGTGCCCCGGGCCAACCACCGAACCAGTTTATAGCGTCAGCGGCTTACCCTGTGGATGTCCTTGGTTCCAATGTTTCAGACGGAGGATACAGCATCCTGATGCAAAAAACCCAGGCTGATAAGAAATTAATCCAGGATTATGCAGTTGAAAGGAGTAAAATATGAAAGAGGTTAAACATGAGTGACGAGACATATAAAAGCTCAAAAGGCGTTTTCAAAGAACTTCTTGATGAAATCGGGAAGGTTATTGTAGGGCAGCATGAAGCGGTTGAACATATAATGATAGCTATTCTCTGCAACAGCCATGCGCTTGTTGAGAGTAACCCCGGGCTTGCAAAAACCCTCACAATAAGCACCATATCAAAAGCGCTTGACCTGAAATTCTCAAGGATTCAGTGCACACCCGACCTTATGCCTTCGGACATCACAGGCACAACCATCATAGAGGATGTGGGCGGGAAAAAACAGTACCGTTTTGAAGCCGGACCTGTTTTTGCAAATATCGTGCTCGCAGATGAGATTAACAGGGCCTCGCCCAAGACACAGAGCGCTCTCCTTGAGGCAATGCAGGAAAAACAGGTAACAATCGGCAATAAAACATATCTCCTTGATAAGCCGTTTTTTATCCTTGCTACCCAGAACCCGATTGAAATGGAGGGTACGTATCCACTGCCAGAGGCACAGCTTGACAGGTTTTTGCTTAAGATTTTAATGGATTATCCTACGGTTGAGGATGAGAACGAAATTGTTAACAGATATACGAAAAATATCGTGCCCTCGGTAAGACAGGTGGTTTCAAAGAACGAGGTTCTCGAACTGCAGAAACTCACAAGGGATGTCCCGATAGCAGAGGATATCAAGAAACGAGCTATTAATATCGTGACTGCAACGCGGGCAAAGAGCGAGCATATCGAATACGGAGCCTCGCCGCGAGCTTCCATCGGTATTATACTGGCGGCAAAGGCAAGGGCTCTCATGAAGGGACGGAATTATGTGAGTACCGAAGATATTGATACAATGGCATATCCGGTCCTGCGTCACAGGGTTATCCTCACATTCGAGTCAGAACGCAAGGGCATGACCACAGACCAGGTGATTTCTGATCTTCTGAAAAACGTGAAATAAAAAAATGATAGATACTTCGTTTTTCAAGGAGCTTGACCGCTTCTCGTTCATGGTGCGAAAGCGCGTTTCTACGGCTTACAGCGGAAGCAGGCGTTCCCTATTGAGGGGCCGGGGCATGGAGCCTGTGAGCTACCGCGAATACACGCAGGGGGACGATTTTAAGATTATCGACTGGAAAGTGTACGGGCGCACCGAGAAGCTCTATGTCAAGGAATTCGAAGAAGAAAAGAGCCTGACAACGCATATACTGCTTGATACCAGCAAGAGCATGGATTTCAGGAATAAGTTCGAATATGCTGCTATGCTCGCACTGGGGTTTGCCTATCTCGTAACCAAGGACAACGAGAAGTTCGGTGTATCCACGTTCGGAGAAGAAATCAACATTATAAAACCCAAGCGGGGAAGGAGATACCTCTCCCAGACAATCGACCTCCTGAACAACACGCAGCTTCTTGGAAAAACAAATTTTGAATACTGCATGGAAAAGTACGCCGCTATTATAAAGTCAAGGTCGCTTGTTTTCATCGTATCGGATTTCATGACAGATATCAATGCGGTCAAAAGCGCAATATTCAGGCTCGGTGACAACGAGCTTGTTTTAATCCAGGTGCTTGACCCTGTGGAGAAAAACCTCAACCTCGGAGGCGAGGCGAAATTAATCGACCTTGAGACTGACAAAAAACTTGATATTTATACAAGTCCACGTCTTCGCGCAGAATATGAAAAGCTTCTCGGCGACCACATCGCCGGCATAAAAGAGGCATGCATCGCAGTCGGGGCGGATTTCCATACCGTAACCACGGATAAACCCGTATTCGATGCCATATTCGAGGTCGTGAACCAGAGGCAGGTAAAAAAAGTTGTGCGGAGATAAAAAATGAGTATCCTGGATACATATTTCGCCAATCCCGTGCAATTTGCGAATCAGACCGGGCTCTACGCCCTTCTTTCAATAATACCACTCATAATCATATACCTTTTAAGACCAAGGCCGAAGAAATTAAAAATACCCTCTCTCATGTTCCTTTTTGACCTTGAAAAGAAAAAAAGGCTCAATATTTTCAGGAAATTCCTCAAAGACCCGCTGTTCTTCATCCAGTTGCTTGTGCTTATTCTTGTCTCTCTTGCGGTTGCCGCCCCATTCATTATGGCAAACCAGGAAGCTGGAGGCGGTTCGACCGTAATTATCCTTGATGCCTCGGGGAGCATGCAGGCTAAAACCTCTCTGGGCAATACCAGGTTTGAAAGCGCTGTTGCTGAGGCGCAAAATTTCCTCTCTGCAAAGAACACGCTCATCCTTGCTGAAAGCGTGCCTCTGATGGTGATGCAGGACGCACCTTCAGGCAGCGCATCGGATGCGCTTCGGAAATTGAAGGCAAAAGCCACGAGCGTTGACCTGTCAAGCGCCATCCTTCTCGGAAGAAGGGTGCTTCCCGACGGGGGCAGGATAGTAGTGCTCTCCGATTTTACAAGCTGGATCGGCGATGACCCGTCGGTTGCAAAGGCGCTTGCCGAATCCAATGGCATCACCGTTGATTTCGTGACAGTAAGCGGAAGGACTGATAACATTGGCATTGTGAATGGCTGGTTTGAATCAAATGGCGATTATACGATTGTAATTAAAAACTTCAACACGCAAGCGCAGGACGTAAAAATTGATGTTACCACTGATAACCGAAACGTCCTTTCAAATACAATTAACCTGAATGGACAGGGAAGCCAGAACTTTGCAATCAGCAGCCTGGCACCCGGAACAACGAAAATCTCACTCGGCGCTGATGATGCCCTTCCTCTTGATAACAATGCCTATGTGATAATACCAAGCAACGTAAAACATGACATTCTTTACATAACCGACAATGCAAAATCGCCTTCGGTCGTGGCTCTCGGTCTTACCCCTTTCACAACGGTTAAAAAAACAGATACCAAAAACATCCCTTCGCTGCCTGATTATTCGGTTGTGTTCGTGGGCTCCACCTTACCACCGGATGCAATGCAGAGCCTGTCCGATTATGTCAAAGGAGGGGGAAATGCAGTGATAATCGCCTCGCCGGATTTAAATGACACGGAGCTATTGCCCGTGACACTTGGCTCCCTCTCAAACGCAACATCGCTGAATGTAGTCCTGCCTACCATGATAACAAACGGCATAGGCATTGATACAATAAACGTTAAAAAACATTTCAATGCGACTTTAAAAAGGGGCGCAGTATCGCTTGTTGAAGGCGGGGATAACACTGTAATGCTTGCTTACTGGAAGTTCGGGAAAGGAATGGTGGTATATTCCGGGCTCGCCGACCCGGTTGGTGATAATATCTATGACCCGCTTAATGATAATATATGGAACGACTTCCATTCGCATGCGGATTACCCCCTCTTCTGGAAGCAGATGCTGGAATGGATAAGCGGAAGCCTGGATGTAAGCGAATACAACGCAAATACGGGGCAGTTTATCAAACTCCCTGCTGCGCAGACCGTAAAAACCCCAACCGATACTGTTACCACAGACCTTTTGCTTCTCGATGAAGTGGGGATTTATGGACTGCCCGATAAGAACGTGGCAGTAAATCTTTACGATGAAACTGAATCAAACCTCGCGCCCGCGGGTCTTACCCCGGCTGCAAACCCGACGAGCACAAGCGCGATACCGTATAATGTCCAGGTTATCCGGAAACCAGACTATCTCGATGTTTATTTAATAATCGCAGGGATGTTCCTTGTTATTCTTGAGCTGTATTACCTGCGCTGGAGAGGTGAGCTGTAATGGAGTTCCCCCAGCTTGCGAATCCTCTCATACTCCTGCTCATAAGCCCTGTGATTCTTGCAGGATGGTATGCCATCAGGAAAGGAATCCCGAGGCTGCTTATAATCTCGCGTATTGTAATCCTGATCCTTCTCATAATCGCACTTGCCTCGCCTTTTACGCTGGGCACAAGCACGATACGGGATGAAGCGCCAAGGATTACTGTGGTCTCAGACCAGACGATGAGCATGGATTTATTTAATAAGGATTCGGGTCAGAAAATATTTGAAGCCATAAAATCAAAAACCCCTACTACATACAAGCAGTTTGCTGGAATTAAATCTCCCATAGGGGATGAAGTAATCCAGGATGCCGAGGGGAACAACAACATAGTGCTTGTGAGCGACGGGAACAGCAATTACGGCAAAGACCTGTTCGATGCAATCTCCTTTGTCTCAAAAACCGGTACAAAAGTGTTTGCTGTGAGACAGACGCCCCTGCATAACGATGCGAGCGTTGAGATAGCAAGCGCCAAGAACCTTATCATCGGGAATGAGAACACTTTTAATATCGTTGTGAGGCAGGCGGGAAATGAGACCTCTTACAAGCTCGATGTCCAGATAGACGGGAAGCCTGTGAAAAGCGATACAATCACACAAACAGAGCGCACCCAGTTCATTCCGGTTTCTTATACCTTTAATTCACTCGGATCGCACAGTGTGACCGCCACTATAACGCCGAGCGGCGAGGACTGGAACCCGCTTAACAATGTTTTCTATAAATCCGTGTTCGTGGTTCCCAAACCGCAGGTGCTTGCAGTGACTGATGATAAAACCTCGCCGCTTTACACAATCGCAAGCAGCCTGTACCAGGTCACACCATCAAACAATGTGCCTGACGACCTTTCGCCTTACAAGGCTGTGATCATAGATAACAAGAATGTGGTAGAGTTGAGCGCAGATTCTTTGAGAAAATACGTCGGGGGCGGTGGGGGTCTTGTGGTTGTGGGAGGGGATGCTTCGTATGATAAGGGAAATTACAATAATTCGCCCGTCGAGGCAATGCTTCCAATAATATCGAGGGCTGCTGAATACAGGGGGGGAAATAATATTGTGATTCTACTCGATTCTTCAGGGAGCACGAGGGTAGGAACACCCGAACCCATCAGCCTTATTGATGCAAATGCCCTGTATATCGTTCAGAATATTGCAGGTGACACTAACGTGGGTGTTGTGGCATTCGGGGGAGCTATAGCCAAAACAGGTTTGCTATCGATGAGCAGCCAGGCTAATAAAGCACAGCTTGATGCCTTAATAAGGCAGATTACCCCAAGCGGCGGGGAAAATCCTACAGACATAGATAACGGACTTCGTGAAGCGGAAAAACTATTGGATGCAGTGAGCGGCACAAAAGAGATAATAGTTTTATCGGATGGATTGATACACCCTGAAGGTCTTGTCCAGATAACAAATACGGTGTCGGATTTAAAAAATAAAGATTATAAAATGCACTTTGTACAGGTGCTTTTGCCTCAGGAAGCCAGAATGCCTAACGACAATTATAATGCATTGGCTATGGCAGCTGATACCCAGGTAGTACTCCTGTATCCTGATGAACGGGCCAACGCTTTAATCGGACCTCCGTCTGCCGGTACACCAACCCCCACCGCCACCCCTGAAATCAGCCATGAATTTCCCCTTGTCTTAGGACCTCAGGGTGGTAACCATTTCATCACAAAATACATCAACCTGACGGCCTCGGTTACAGGATACAACGATGTAACGCCAAAACTCGGTTCTGATGAACTGGTTGCAACGGCTACAGGCGGAAAACCCATCCTGACGACATGGGGCTTCGGGCTTGGAAGGGTTGCATCGTTTTCAACCGATAACGGCAATCCCTCCGGCAGCGACCCGTCCAGACCATGGGCTTCGCAGGTTTACAGCGGCGAGAATTCGCGCCTCATCGCGGCGATGATTAACTGGGCAATCGGAGACCCCCGCCCTACGGGAGGTGTGGTGATACAGGCCGAGGATATCTGGGGCGGCACTTCCGGAAAAGTTGTTGTTACCTCAAAAACCCCGCCTATCGTGAAACTTGATGGGAAAACAGATATTAATCTGGCTTCTACAGGACCTAATACATTCGAGTATACTTTAAATTTTGATAAAGATACAGATAGGGGATTCCATGACCTCTCAGGCTACGGAATAGCTGTGAACTACCCGCTTGAGTACAGGGATGTCGGATTTAATGACCAGCTCACCACAGTTATCGATGCAAACGGCGGACGTGTTTATGATGAGAGTGAAGTGGAAGGTCTGCTGCTTCTTGATATAAAGGAAAAGGCAGTAAGGACCGTGCAGGAGCCGATGAGCCAGAAAGAGCCTTTCCTGCTTGCGGCGCTCGGGTTGTTTTTAACAGAGGTAATAATCAGGAGGCTTAAGGACTACAGGAAGGAGAGACCTGTGATTGAGGATAACCCGCCGAGAGCGGTTCCAGCTTCCGAACCTGAAGCTGCGGGATGAAGTGTTGAGCAAATTCTTTGCGTCCTTTGCGCCTCCGCGGTGGATAATCCTGTCACCGCAAAGTCGCAAAGAGCGCAAAGTTACTTCAGGTGAAATTTAAGACCAGAAATTGTGCACACAGACAGGCTCGATTATTTCTCCTTAAAAATCTCTGGCACAATCCTGCTTGCAACCTCGCGATAAGCAGCTACAAGGTCTCCCTTATCAAACCTGAATACATCCTTATCAAGGGATTCGCCAGTAGTTTTATCCCAGAACCTGCATGTATCGCATGATATCTCATCAGCCAGGACTATTTTTCCCCTGCGCCTTCCGAACTCAAGTTTAAAGTCAGGAAGCATTAGGTTTCTCTCGTCAAGATATTCAATAAGTATTGAATTAATCGAAAGCGCAAGTTTTCGTATCTTTATCAATTCAGCCTTCGTTGCAATCCCGAGCGCCAGCGCAATATCTTCATTGATCATCGGGTCGCCGTATTCATCGCTCTTATAATCGAATAGTATTATCGGTGGGTCAAGTTTCTGCCCGGTCTTGAATGGATATTTCTTGGTAAGAGAACCGGCTGCGATATTCCTCACAATTACTTCGATTTTTATGATGTCCACAGCGTCCACGACCATCTCGGTTCCGGACATCATGCTGTCAAAATGAGTTTTAATTCCTTTATCCTCAAGAAGCCTGAGGAGCTTTGCAGCTATCTGGGCATTGTAATATCCTTTTTTCGGGGCTTCGCTTTTCTTCTTGCCGTCAAAAGCCGTCAGGCTGTCCCTGAATTCCATTATCAGCTTTTCAGGATTGTCTGTTTTGAATACCGTTTTTGCCTTGCCGGAATAAAGTTCAGAGAGCTTAATCATGGGTTCTTTAGTGGTACTTTATGAATATAAAGGAAACGCTTTTTTTAAAACCGTTTTTTTATTTTCTTTGCGTACTTTGCATTTCTTCGCGGTTTTAATGTATAGACAGCTCACCGCAAAGGCGCAAAGACCGCAAAGTAGTGATTGATACATGCTGGTGCAATTACGTTTCAATTCGAATTGAAACTGTCACGCTTTTTCACCCATTATTGAGGGCGGGAATGTGATAATCTATTCAATAAGTATTGGATTTTTAATCAAAATATTTCGGTAAATATATGTAGTGGCATAGTAATTGGTTATAAAGTCAGGGAGGACAGTTATGACAGATGACAATATAGTATATATCGGAAACAAACCAGTGATGAACTATGTTCTTGCAGTAGTAACGCAATTTAACAACGGCGCATCTGAAGTTTCAGTCAAAGCAAGAGGAAAAGCAATATCAAGGGCAGTAGATGCGGTGGAAGTTTCAAGGAACAGGTTTTTACCCGATTCCAAAATAAAGGATATAAAAATCGGCACTGAGAAAATCAACACGGATAGGGGAGATTCCAACGTATCCATTATTGAAATTGTGTTGACAAAATAAAACCAAATTCTCACGCTTTTTTTAGTTATATCAAAAAATCAAAGGATAAGGCATGTATCCCAATAATACATCGCCTCTTCCAAAATTACGCCAAAAAGGTATCTGACTTTTACATCATCATACCGGGAGGCATGCCTCCCATACCGCCCATGCCGCAGGACGCTCCGCCGCTTGCTTCTCCTCCGCCTGAAGCAGCAAGCACGTCGTCTATTCTCAAAATCATTATAGCGGTTTCTGTTGCCGAGTTTATAGCCTGCGTCTTGACGCGAAGTGGTTCAATAACCCCGTTCTTCCACATATTTTCAGTTTTTCCAGTGAATACGTTAAGCCCTGCATCCTTGTTCCCCTTCTCATGCTGGCTCCGGAGTTCCACAAGCATATCTATGGGGTCAAGCCCCGCATTTTCAGCAAGGGTTTTCGGGATGATTTCAAGCGCCTCTGCAAACTTTGTCACAGAAAGCTGCTCCCTGCCTTTCAATGTCGATGCGTAGTCCCGCAAGCGCAGGGCAAGCTCGATTTCAGGTGAGCCTGCGCCTGCAACCAGTTTTCCATCTTCAACCGCAACGCCTACGACCCTTAACGCATCTTCAAGAGCCCGTTCGGTGCTTTCCAGTACATGCTCCGTGCCGCCGTGAATAATGATCGATACTGCCCTGGGATTGCTGCATTCGGTAATATAAAGCATCTTTTCCTCGCCGTGACCTTTTAATTCAACAGAACCCGCGCTTCCCAGATCAGAGGAATCGAAATCGTCAAGGCTTGTGATGAGATTTGCACCTATTGCCTTTGCAATTTTCTCGATATCCTTTTGTTCAACGCGCTGTACTGCAAGAATATTGGCTTTTGCAAGGTAATGCTGCGCGATGTCCTCTATTCCAAGCTGGCACAGCACGACATTGGCGCCGCTTGCGGCTATCCGGTTCACGATATCATGGACAATCTGTTCTTCCTGGTCAAGATATTGTGAGAGTTCGCCGGGCGTTGAAATGTTAATCTCGGCTTCAAGTTCCATTTTGCTGAATTCAATGGGCCGCGTTATGAGCGCAATCTTCGCATCTGTTACCCTGTTTGGCATATTGTTGTGGACTTTATCTTTGTCAATAACAATGCCTTTGATAAACTCGCAATCATCAACGCTCTTCCCTACTTTTTTCTCGATTTTAATATTATCAATATCGACAATTTTTTTCCCCTCTTCCTCATCTACAATGGATTTGATAGCAGCAACTGCGATTTTTGCAAGTTTTTCTTTTGAACCCTCGGCGCCCTTTCCTGTCATTGCGGTGCTTGCTATTTTCAACAGGTGCTCCTCATCGTTCTCCGTGATAGTGTGAGTGATGTCTTTCAGGAGTTCAATTGCCTTATCTGCGGCCATCCTGTAGCCTGACACTATTATAGTGGGGTGGAGGTTCTGGTCCAATAATACCTGCGCCTGTGAAAGCAATTCTCCTGTAAGAACCGCGGCTGTGGTGGTTCCGTCCCCGACTTCATCGTCCTGCGTTTTTGCAACCTCTACGAGCATTTTTGCTGCCGGGTGCTCTATTTCCATTTCCCTAAGGATTGTGACGCCGTCGTTTGTGATTGTAATGTTCCCGCCGCCCACAAGCATCTTATCCATGCCTTTTGGTCCAAGTGTGGTTCTCACGGCGTCTGCAACTGCTTTTGCAGCCATGATGTTATTGTTCCTTGCTTCCTGCCCGCGTGTTCGCTCCGTGCCTTCCCTTAAGATTATGATTGGTTGTCCGCCAAGTTGTCCTGCCATAAATGATTATCTCCTGATTTCGGTTTTTAGTAATATTATTTTGATGCCCGGATTAATTGTATAAACTTAATATGATTATACAAATACCGGGATGCTATTTTGGCAAATCAATGTTTGTCGTTCTATATAAGAATTCCGATGGGTTCGGTTAAGTTGTCGATTGATATAGTACCTTCTCAAAAATCGGTTGATAAAATCTGCGACTGACAAGGAATATTTCACTTAAGCCTTTTTATATATTAAAGTTGTAGTAGCAGATAGGTGATATACTTTATGAGAAGCGGTTGGTTATCTCTTGGAATTGCAATTATTATTATTGGTGGAATAATTTATTCAGTAGGAAATAGTAATGCTCAGGAATATCGAACATCACTAGGACAAATTGGTCGTGCTTTATCATCAACTGCACAACAGCAATATCAAATGTATGCGACTATTGAATCATTTGGTGGCATTATGCTCTTGATAGGTTTTGCGTTAATTATAGTTGGTGCAGTGAGCAGTGAGAAATCAAGCGGTAGTGGAAGGATAAAAAGAAAAGTTATCGTAAAACGGGGTACAAAAACAGCAAAATGTCCCGTTTGTGGTTCCCTACTTGACGTTTCTGACAAATCAGAGGGAATATGCCCTGATTGTAAGAATCCTGTTGAAATTTTTTATGAAGGATGAACTTAATAAATCCTTTCTTTCTTTTTCCCTTAACCAAAAATCCTTTTTTGCATTCAAGAAAGAAGTTTCGGAATGGAAAAAAATCATCAAGCGGGATATGAACCGCCCAGTCAGAATGTATCCGCAAGAAAACAATACCGAGCGATTCTAAACCAAACCTATATATTACTTTACATCGTATGTAAACCAAATGCTTTTATTACAACCTTCCCTCTATAGCACAGGTTAAATCACTCATGGAACCCTCAGCACCCTCGATATTTCTCGTTTTCCTGGCAGGCATAGTAACCATCATGAAGCCCTGCTGCCTCCCGCTCGTGCCTGTGGTTTTTTCAGGCTCGGCAGGACACAGGCTGCGCCCTCTCGCCATCGTTTCAGGACTGGCTCTTTCCTTCACGACCATGGGGGTGCTGGTCTCAGCGTTCGGCGCCACGTTTGCAGGCTTCACCGATTCTTTGAGAAGCATTGCAATCCTCTTTATCATCGGCATGGGCGCCGTGCTCTTTGACGACGATATAAACATGGAATTCATGAAGCTTTCAGGCTCGATAACACAGGGTTTGAAGCGGAATTTCGGTTTCTTAGACAAATACTCATCAACCCTGCCGCAAGGAAGCCTCTTGGGTGGATTTTTCCTCGGAATGTCGCTTGGCGTTCTCTGGATTCCCTGCGTCGGCCCGATACTTGGCGCCGTGCTTGCGTACGTCGCGTCCGTGGGCAATATGAGCTACGGCGCCTGGATGCTTTTTGTCTATTCTGTTGGCATGAGCCTCCCCATGCTCTCCATAGCCTATTATGGCAAGAAATTTACGAGCAGGTACCAGTGGTTTTCAAGGAACGGTGAGGTTCTTAAAAAGCTGTCAGGATTGGTGCTGATAGTGATCGGGATAATGCTTTTATTCGGAATAGATAAACTCATTATCAGATGGCTATCCCCGTATTTCCCGACAACTTTTTATGGGATTTAATCAGGAATAAGGTATGATTACGTAAGTGTTGTTAAATCAACAAAATAGCCACCGAGACACGGAGGTCACAGAGTCATTATTTCTCTGTGTTCTCTGTGCCTCCGTGGCTAATTTTTTATCTCAAAAAGCAAAACAGCCACCGAGACACGGAGGCCACAGAGTCCTTATTTCTCTGTGTTCTTTGTGCCTCCGTGGCTAATTTTTTCATCAAACTAAACTATTTTAAGGTCGCAAAGAGTTATTTTTTGGGAATACTTTTTAACATAAAACAGCGAAAGAGCCCCAAAGCATATGCACTACCACATAATCCTGACAAAAGAATGCAATCTCAACTGCAATTACTGCGGCGGGGGAAGCGACACTCCCCCAAAAGAAATACAGTATTCGATTGCAGACCTCAAATCATTCTTATCGAAGGACAGCAACCCCATCATCGAATTTTACGGAGGCGAACCCCTCCTTCGCATCAAGACTATGGAAAATATCATGAGGGCGATTCCCGCGCGATTCGTTATCCAGACAAACGGCCTGCTTTTAGATAAAATCGAACCGGAATATCTGGAAAAATTCCATTCCATCCTCGTATCGATCGACGGGACAAAGGAAGTTACGGACAAAGAACGGGGGACGGGCGTATATGACCGCATCATACATAATTCAAAACTCATAAAACGCCGGGGCTTTTGCGGCGACATCGTTGCAAGGATGACTGTGGCGCAGGGTACGGATATCTACGAAAACGTGCGGCATCTTCTGGGCACAGGGTTTTTTGACCATGTCCACTGGCAGCTCAGTTTTGAAATGTTCTGGGAAGCATGGGAAAATACAGAGCCGGGGCTTGTTGAGTGGATCGCTGCATATAATTCCGGAGTCACTTTGCTTGTGGACTGGTGGGTGGATGAGATGTCGCGTTCAAATCGAGTTTGCGGGATTGTCCCGTTTATTGGCGTGATGAATTCGCTGCTTTCAGGTAAGAAATCGCGCCTGCGGTGCGGTTCAGGGATTGATTTCTTTTCAGTTATGCCTGACGGCAGGATTTCTGCGTGTCCCGTATCCATCGATTTTGATTTTTCAGTAATAGGCTCGATATTTGACAATACTCCGCATTCGCTGTGCGATAAAGCCCTGGTTGGCGAACCTTGCGTATCCTGCGACATATTCCATATCTGCGGCGGCAGGTGTCTTTTTGTGAACATGTCGCAGGAACTGCTCAGAGAAAACGGGTATGCCCTGATTTGCTCTACGGTCAGGCATCTGGTGCGGGAGTTGCAGGAGGCTTTACCGCAGGTGAAGGAGATGATAGAGAGCGGGATTGTGAAAAGGCAGGATTTTGATTATCCTGAATTTAATAATGGGTGCGAGATTATACCTTAATTAGCCACAGAGGCGCGGAGGCACAGAGTGCGAGGGATTGAAAGCGACGCTTTGGTAATTGGCGGCACATTAAATCTGTGTTCATCCGCGTTTATCTGCGGTTAAATTTTTAAATGACGGCTGCCGCCAGATACGCGATAGCCAGATAACGTAAAAACTTTCCTGTAAAAACAAGAACTGAAAAAATCCAGAACTTAACCCGCAGTAATCCTCCAAAGACAGTAAAAACATCCCCTATAATTGGCACCCATGTAAATAAAAGAACGGCTGCCCCGTATTTTGAGAAATATTTCTCTGCCTTTTCAAGATTCCCGGGATCGATGGAAAGATGTTTTTGGGCAAAACTTCTTCCTTTTAACCCTATATAATAAGTTGTACAGGCGCCAAAGTAATTTCCTGCCGATGCGACAAACACCAGGGCAGGAATATTGAATTTCTCGTAAACAAGAAATACAAGAATCCCCTCGCTCCCGAAAGGCAATATCGTAGATGCAAGGAAACTTGCAACAAAAAGACCGAAGTAACCGTAATTTAAGAGGATGGCTTGAAGGGATTCCAGCATAGACCTGAAATATACATACCTGCTATAAAAAAGATGAGTATTCAATTAAAGATAAATACTCTTGTGTTCTATCATCTTGTAACCACGGAGGGCTGAATTTGGAAGCTGGAGAAATAATCCGTTTATTGAACGAAGATTATGTAAGTGAAATCGAAGCTACCCTGATTTACGTAAGGAACGCTTTTATCATGCCTAAGTGCGACCCGAGCAGGGTCACAGAAGCGATTTCCATTGACGAGATGAGGCACATGAACTGGCTTGCCGAGCTTATCGTGAAACGGGGCGGGAAACCGAGTATGGAACATAAAGAGCTTGATTTCGGGGGAGACGACCTCAAAGGCCAGCTGGAAAAGCAAAAAGCGCTGGAAACAGAGGCAATCGAGAGATACAAAAAGCATATCGAAATGATAGACGATGCTGAAGTGGTCGGGGTGTTAAAACATATACTGGATGAAGAAAAAAGACACAGGAAAGAGTTCAGGATAAGGCTTGAAAAAATGAGCCAATGATTTCATATTAATAAGGACATATGGACATTTTAGAAGGTTTTGATGAGATAAAAGGCGATAATCAGGATTCTGAGATTAAAGTGCCCATAATGAAGGTTGAATTGTCCCTCATTGTAAGGTATTTCCTGAATGGAAATGGAGTTGGATACTGTGCATTATTTATTGACGGTGTCAATGGAAAAGGTTTCAGGGGATGTATAGAAGCAGCGGCGGCAAAGGCTTTTGTCGGGAGGACGATTTTTGTTTTCCTGTCAGAACTTGATGATGGGAAAAAACTTATCACAGTGCCGGCTTTATTTGAGAAAGAACCTTCGTTCAACGGGAGTATCGATTTGAGTAACTTTGTTATTAAAACGTATTATCACAATTATTTTAAAAAGACCTCCGAGGAGGTCTATAAAGAACATATGGATGCCTTGATAGGCAAAAAGATTTGCAACGATAAGGATTGTCTTTACAGGAATATCCTTGAACTTCCAAAAAAGGGCATTGAAATATTAAAGGCTTTCAAATGAAATCTATTTTTCACATAGACATTTTTGCTCAATATTCCCTCGGTTTCGGCTCATACATCGTTATATTCACAGGCTTGTACTCCACGCGCGCCCCTTCAGGCGCAAAAGTAACCAGCGTATGCCTGAGCCAGTTCGCATCATCCCTTGCTGGATAATCAAGCCTGAAATGCGAGCCGCGGCTTTCCTTTCGCTCAATTGCTCCCATGCAAATAACTTCTGCAATATCCAGCATTCCTTCAAGCTCAATCGCATTCACGAGTTCCTGGTTAAAAACTGCGCCTTTATTCCTGACATACACATTCATGTAGCGCATCCTGAGTTCCCTGACTTTACCAAGCGCCGTTTTCAGGTTCTCTTCATCACGAAATATGCCTACTTTTTCATCCATGACTTCCTTCATCTCATCGCGGATTTTGAAAAATTCTTCGCCTTCGTTCCTTCCAAGAAGCGCCGAAACCCGCCGTACTTCCCCATTAACCGCTTTTTCCAGTATATCCGCTGATTCAAAGCCTGTTCCATTCGCGAACTTCGCTGCGTTTTCCCCGGCGATCTTCCCGAAAACTATCGTCTCAAGCAGCGAGTTCCCGCCAAGCCTGTTCGCCCCGTGTACACTTAGGCAGGAGCATTCGCCGCACACATAGAATCCAAAAAGCGAAGTCTCGCAGTTTTTATTTGAGGCAATGCCTCCCATGGAATAATGCTGCGCCGGCTGGATGGGTATCGGCTCGCAAATAGGGTCGATGTTCGCAAAATCCATAGCTATCTGCCTGATTCCGGGCAGGCGCTCCTTGATATTCCGCTCGCCAATATGCATCAACTCAAGGTGAACGTAACCTCCCTCAAATCCCCTGCCTTCATTTATCTCGGTCTGTATCGCCCGCGCCACTATATCCCGCGGCGCAAGGTCAATCAAATGGGGCGAATATCGCGCCATGAACCGCTCGCCATGTTTATTCTTAAGGAACCCGCCTTCGCCGCGGGCGCCTTCTGTAATAAGTATATTCGTCCCATAAAGCGTGGTGGGGTGGAACTGGACGAACTCCATGTCCGAAAGCGCAACGCCGCTTCGGTATGCAACAGCGCATCCGAATCCCGTGTTTATTACCGAGTTCGTTGAACGCCTGTATATCCTTCCGTATCCGCCTGTAGCGAAAATCACTGCCTTGGCCTGAAAGCCTTCTATTTTCCCGTCTGCGATGTTATATCCGACAACGCCTGAACACCTGCCATTATTGACAGCAAGCCGCGTTACCAGCCATTCCTCATAGAATTTGATGCCGTTTTTTAGCGCCTGCTCGTACATCGTATGCAGCAGCGCATGACCTGTCCTGTCTTCGGCGTAAGCGGTGCGCGGATAGCCTGCGCCGCCAAAAGGACGCTGTGCAATCAGTCCGCCCACTCTTGAAAAAAGCGTACCCCAATGCTCCATCTCGATGACACACGCGGGCGCATCCTGACATAGCAAAGCCACAGCATCCTGGTCTGCGAGGTAATCGCTTCCTTTTACCGTATCAAAGGCATGGTCTTCCCACCGGTCGTTTTTCGAAAGAGCTGCATTAATACCGCCCTGGGCTGCTACCGAATGAGAACGCAGCGGGTGTACTCTGGATATGACTGCCACATCAGCGCCCCTGATTGCCAAGGCGGCGCGCAAACCCGCAAGACCCCCGCCCACTATAATAACGTCGTGCCTGAACATACTCATATTATATACGTTTCTTATATTACTTTACCATGTGTTTTATATAACCGGGAAAAGAAACTATTGAATGTGGGTTATGAAATTTAAAATCAAAAGATTTGACGGGGAAAAGTCGTGGTTCGATACATTTGAAGTGAGACCCAAACCGCACATGTCAGTGCTTGAAGCGCTTTTCCAGGTACAGGATGAACTGGACGGTTCACTAGCCTTCAGGTATTCATGCCGCGGCGCAGTTTGCGGCTCATGCGCCATGCTAATCAACAAGAAGCAAAGACTTGCATGCCGCACTCAAGTCTCTGAAATCGAAGGTGAACAGGTATTGACCATTTCGCCGTATGGCCCGATTGCGAAACCGGAACTAAAGACAGGCGATGAGATACTTATTGAACCTCTCCCGAGCCTCCAAGTAATCAAAGACCTTGTCGTGGATATGAAACCTTTTTTCAAGCATTATGAGGCTGTGCACCCATGGTTTGAGGGCGGCGTGGATATGTCAATGTCGCAGCAGGATGTCAGGAAAGTCGATAGATATGCAGCGTGCATCCTGTGCGGCCTTTGTTACGGGGCATGTCCCGTGGCTGCAAGGGATAAGGAATATTCAGGACCAGCCGCACTTGCAAAAGCATGGCGCTTTTATGCAGATACAAGGTACAATGACAAAGACGGGATGCTAAAACGGGTGGATACTGAAAAAGGTGTCTGGGCATGCGATGAGGTTTACCGCTGCGTTGAAGTTTGCCCTAAAAACGTGCCGCCCACCAATGCCATTACGGGTTTCATGAGGAAAATTATTTTACACAAAATTAAACATATAATCAGGTGACAATGGAAAAAGAAAGGGCTTACGGAACAGGGATGTGGGCATGGCTGCTCCAGCGCGTCACGGGTATCCTGCTTGTGTTCTACCTGTTCATTCATATTTTGTGGGTGCATGATATTAAAACGCCTTTTGATTTCATGTTCGTGGAGTTCAAGACGGCCGTTTCTATTCTACTGTTGCTCGTACTTCCCCATGCATTGAACGGTTTCAGGGTGTTCGCAATCGATTTAGGAATAGGGGACAGGACACAGAAGCTCTTATTCTGGGCGCTTGTGCTTATCGGGGGACTTGTGATAATCTGGGGCATTCCATAGCCGGATGATGAATCCGATTCCATTCCAATAGCAGGACTGAATCAAATCGAATAATTTATAAAGATTGTCCACTTTAAGAAATAAAAAGTTTACAATCGGTGAATTTATGTCAGAATTTGGAAGCGAACTCAAAAACGTATTTGAAAAATATGAATCCGCCAGATACAACTTCTTTAAATGGCGATTTGAATCAACATTCCTGAACAAAATGGCTCTGGCGCTTGGCTTTGCATGTCTGACCGGATTGGTTGCCCAGCTTCGGTTCCATCTTCCCTACACGCCGGTGCCGGTAACGGGACAGGTTTTCGCGGTTCTTCTTTCTGGTGTGATTCTCGGGAAATGGTACGGCGGAATGAGCCAGGTATTCTACACTGTTCTGGGTGTAATAGGAGTTCCATGGTTTGCAGGCGGAACAGCAGGCATGGAAGTTCTCACAGGCGTGGACGGTGGTTACCTCATCGGGTTCATTGTTGCATCTCTTATAATCGGCTGGTTCACAGATATGTATGTCAAATCACGCAGCTTTGCAGGCATGTTCAGTATAATGCTGCTCGGGATTGTGATTGTTTACCTCTTCGGAGCGGTTCAACTGGCGTTTGTGCTTGGTGTGGGTGCTCAAAAAGCAATCGAGCTCGGCGTACTGCCGTTCATAGCTGTCGATTTGTATAAGGCGCTTATCGCCTCGGCAATAGCAGTAGCAGTAGTTCCAGGGGCTGCATACGGGAACGAATGTGATTCGAAGTAATCATTACTAAAACAGAGGCGGAAGAAATAATTTAACCTGACCTTTTCTTCGTGCCTCTGCCCATCATTCCAACAGAACCTGGATTATTTTTGGACCTAACACCTCGAGATTCCGCCATTTTTGATGACCCCTTTATGATTCTCAAATAATAGTCAGCAAGCTCGTGTGTTTCCGGGAAGGATGTAGACGATTTATATTTTAGCGAATCAATCTCTTTTTCGATATCTTCGATTACCTCTGAAAAACGCTTTTTATACTTCAGGGGAAAGGCGGGCGAATGAATGAGATATTTTAGAGTTTCTTCATCTGCAAATATCATTTTTTTGGTCCATTTTTCAATAGGTGTGCTCAGGCAGGAAATCGTATTCTTATCTGGCAAAGCAACATAGTCGATTATGAAATGCATCGAAAGCAGGCTTAACGAAGTTATATCCATTGTAAGAAACAGGTCATTTGCGCTGGGAAAGGATAATTTCAACTCCGGAAAATGGCTTTTTTGCTCATAGAGGACGATAAAGTTGTTGCGCGCTCTTCCGGTTTGCTTGTGTGGAGTCCCTATGTGTATCGCATAGGCATCAAGCCTTTCACGAAGCCCGCTCTCAAGATAATTAAACATCATTTTAAGATAGTAATATCTTAGTATTTAATATTTTCCATGGTTATATTAATGATTTTATTATAATTATGATGAGAATTATCACAAAATTGCAGGTTAATGCAGGGCTTAGATTGTGCTTTTTCATGCACTTTAACATACTTACTACAACGCCATCCTGAAAAGTAACTGATTGTAGGAATCTTTATCTTAAATGATTCAGTATCTTCACCATATGCTTTACATCGCCGACTCCTCCCTTTTTATCATCCGAAAGCGCCTTGAAGGCAGTATTGTAACAACTCCCTCCGTAGTCGAAGAACTCAGGGATGAGAACGCCCGCACCACGATGGAATTAATGAACGTAAGAGTCGAGCCCCCGCTTGAAAGTTTCAAAAAAGAGGTCAGGATAAAAGCGGGAGTCACGAAGGACAGCGAAGAGCTTTCAGTGACTGACATCGATATTCTTGCTAAGGCGCTTGAGTATTCAGGACGCGAAGAGACAATTCTGGTCACGGATGATTTCGCGGTCCAGAATACAGCCATCCAGCTTGGTATCAAGGTGATGCCTGCGGGCCAGAGAAAGATAAAAGATGTTCTTATCTGGGAGAAGCAGTGCATAGGGTGCAAGAGGCGTTTTCCCCAAGGGGATGAATGTCCGGTGTGCGGGTCGCCTATGAAAAAAAGGAGAAAAGGTGCGGCGCAAAGGCCGCAAATAAATTTGTGAGATGTCTCTGTGTTTGCTTAAACCCAAACTTATATAACCAATATCATCGTTGTAAATATGTTCGTAAATTGGCGAATAGAGACAACGAGGCAAAAAGAATCAGATGGAAATTGAGACTAATAGAATGAATACAAACTTCAATAACAGACTTGAAAACGCAAAGACGCTCGCAGACATCTTCGAGGTTGTAAAAGCAGCCGTGTGGGAGAGCCAGAGAAAAAGCCGCGCAGGTTTGATGCTGGGACTTGCCAACCTCGGAAACCATCCGCAGGGATTTTTCGGCGGTTTCTATCCTGTAGGCTCAAACGTCATAGTAATGAATAAAATCCCTCTTGAGAGGATAAAAGAAACAAGACCAGAGCTTTACAAACCCTATATTTTCCATGTGCTGCTCCACGAGTACCTACATACTCTCGGGTACCTGAGCGAAAGCGGTGTCAGGCAAATGGCTCATGAGATTACAAAACAGGTATTCGGCGAAGAGCATCTTGCAACAAAAATAGCAAAGGATACCACCATGTTCTTCAAGAATCTCGTGTATCCAAATGCAACCTGGCAGCCTGACGATATGAATCTTGAGCTTGTGGATGGTTTTGACAGGGGAAGCGCGAGTTATATCGGTTAAATTTTTTTTCAGTTTCCAGCCATTCAGTTCCTGACCGATTATTGCAAGGCAGCAGGAAACCGGATTAATTTTTATTACAACCAGTACTACTGTTTCCGGAATATGGCTCCGCCTTTTCCCATAAAGCAAAGAACTTTTTCCGAAGCTCGTTTGCAAGCTTGGTATCCCTGATATTCACCACAGCAAAAAGCTCTTCAGGACTAATCGGATTCAGCATCTGGAGAAGGACGCTCTCACTATCTATTATATCAAATGGCGTAGCAGGTACAGCGGCAAACCTGCAATCGAATTTATTCCCCATATGCGCAAGCATTTGTTTTACAATCGGATATTCTTCCAGTAAACTGAAATCCACATCTTTGTTAAGGATAATTTTGATTTCCACGCCCCTTTTGATAGCTTCATAAATAGCCTTGAGGATTCCGGCATGCCTTTCTTGCATCAAATCTTTTTTCAGCCGCTCGGAGTTCATCTTGGGAGCCATAAAAACCAGCAATTCCTTCTGGGACCCTGATATGCACTCACGGACAAGTTCATGGGATTCTTCGCTTATTGCGACTGTCCAGAAAGTCTTATCGGGCTTCCTTGGCTCAACCCCTGAAAGTTCGGATTTAAGGTCAGAAACCAGGTTTTCCAGTTCAACCGATGCCTGGGTCAGTTCTTCATGCCTTGTTTTTGAAAGCCGCTCAAGTGCAGCGGCAGGCTCCACACATGCATATCTTCTTGGTCTCGTGTCCTGCGCGCGAATCAAATGGGCTTCTTCGAGGCTTGAAAGCACATTATAAATCCGGCCCATAGGTATTTTTGCATTTTCCGCTATCTCATCTGCCTCGGAATCGACAAGCTTCAGGAGCGCAAGATAAGCCGATGACTCATAGCCCGTAAGACCGAGTTTCTTTAGTTTTTCAAGCACACCGGATAAATTCATATTTTGGTATTTAAAAGTTTTGTAATTAAACCACTTTAGAGTTGTTTAGAACAGAACATTTTAATAGAAGCATGAATAAACGGGGAAGCAAACGGAGAATAGATGGCAACATTTCTTGAAACGTATTTAATGAAACTTGCTGAGATACAGAAAAAGCATACAAAACTGCTTGCAGTCGTGGTTATAATTTTTACTATTATTCTGGGCATCGGCCTTAAGGATTTGACCATTAACTCGGATTTCAGGAAAGAGATGCCCAAGGAACTACCCATATTTGCGCTCAATGATAAGGTATCGGCTAAATTCGGAGGCGCGGATACTGTGGTCATTGCCGTCCAAATTGACGATTCTGTTGATTCAAAAGAAGCTGTGAGGGATATCCGGGACCCGAGGGTAATACAATCGCTGATTTTCCTTGACAGGGAATTCAGGGGCGAAACAAGTGTTACGGGCGTAACATCTCCTGCAAGTTTTTTCAGAGGCCAGAATACATATACGGATGCTGAGATAACGCAAACCCTGCGAAACACTTCAGCAGCGGATGCATTCTT
Organism: Candidatus Methanoperedens sp.; assembly: GCA_026552835.1. The sequence goes on along the minus strand of JAPMTY010000119.1, from coordinate 1,814 downwards.
CAGCCGGAATTATAAAATGTCGCTCATGTATGTTGCAGCAGATATAGGCTCGGGAGAAGACCAGATACAGAAATTCAATATACTTGCACAGGAGAAAATAGATTACACCCCGAAGCCTCCGGGAGTTAAGTTTGGTATTACTGGGCAGCCCATTCTCAGGATGACTATTTTTGATTTACTCAAGAGGGATGCTGTTTATACTCTTGCGGTTGCCGCAGTCATCATTCTGCTCCTTCTTTTCGTCATGCAGCGTTCATATACACAGGCATTTTTGATTTTCGCCCCGCTGTCTATAGGATTGATATGGACGATGGGAACCCTCGGGTGGCTTGGTATTCCCCTTTCGGTTGCCACGGTGGCTCTCAGCTCAATGCTTCTGGGACTGGGTGTGGAATACGGCGTTTTCGTGCTAAGCAGGTACAATGAAGAAAGGGTTAAAAATTTTAGCCAGCTTGATTCGATGAAAACCACGGTATATTCAATAGGTACAGCCGTTATCGGGTCAGGGATGACAACAATTGTGGGTTTTGGCGTTCTTTCGTTTGCCTCAGTCCCGCTTATGCAGCACCTGGGCCAGACGCTGGCGCTTGGTATTGCTTTTTGCCTTCTAGCCGCGCTCATTGTCAATCCAGTTTTTATACTGCTTGAAGAGGATTTTGAGTACTGGAATACACACAGAAAATTAGAGAAACTTGCAGCCAAAAAAGAAGAGCATATCCGGAGAGGGAGGTAAGAATGATAAAAGAGCTCCTTGAAAAATATTCATCATTTGTCACCAGGCATCCGGTCACAGTGCTTATACTCATGCTTGTAGTTTCATTTTTTGCCATCCACATGGCAGGCACTATCGAAACAAAAAAATCAGATATGAAATCAATGCTTCCCAACGATGTTGAATCCATAGGCACGCTGAACAGCATTGAAAACGAGTTCGGAAGCACCAATGCAGTATTCTTTGCAGTCGAATTGGACCCTCAATATAATGGTTCTGACGAGACGCGGGACATTCGCGACCCTGCTGTTATACGGTATATGGACCAGCTTTCCACGCTTGCACTGCATACGGATAATGTGATTGATGTCGGAAGTGCGGCTTCGGTTTTGAAAACGATCAACAACGGGCGGCTCCCCCAGTCCGTAAGGGAGATTTCTGCACTAACTGACAAAAACGGGCTTCTTGGCAGCTATGTCAGCAAAGACTATACGCTCGCCCTGGTTAAAATCCAGACAACCGATGACGCTGACCTGAAAGCGCTTGAAGTCGAGCTTAACAAGATAATCACGGAAGTCCAGAAGCCGCCCGGCGTTACGGTAGCTCTCGGAGGAAGCGCTATGGAAAGTACGGTGATGGAAAAAAGCATCGGGCCTGATATGGCAAAGACGTCGCTGTATTCCCTTATTGGCATCCTGATAATAATACTAGTTCTTTTCCGTTCCATCAAATACGGATTCACGCCCATGACAACCATAATTTTCGGGACGCTCTGGGCGATGGGCTATATCGGGTTAATAGGAATGGGATTGAGTTCACAGACATCAGGCGTTTTATCCATGATAATGGGCATAGGCATAGACTTCGGGATCCAGGTTGTCACAAGGTACAGGTTTGAACTGGAAAACAAGCTTATTCCCAGGGATGCCATGGCAATGACCTTGAACAACGTTATAATCCCCATGTCCACGACAACGCTGGCTGCCCTGATAGGATTCCAGGCAATGTCTCTTGGGAAATTGACCTTCCTTGGCGATATGGGGACTATGATGAGCTATGGGGTCGCTGCAAGCATGGTAGCCGCCATAACCATTGTCCCTGC
>JAPMTY010000120.1 GCA_026552835.1 Candidatus Methanoperedens sp. | reverse complement strand
CTGTTCTATTTCCTTCTTTGTCTTTCTGTGTAAATAGTTGTCTTACTACATAATTTGATTCATTCCATAAATTCTTTGATGCATGACATAATTCGTTAAGAATTTCAATTGATTCTATCCAAATCTGTTCTGTTAGAACAATTTCTTTAGTAGAAACTGGATAATATATGTCTCTATTGTCTGGAATTAATGTAATAGCGTTAATCATATATGATATGATTATTTATTCTCAACTATTGTTGATCATAAATTAATATCTTTTGTTAATGATTGCTATCAAGGTTAACAAATTCTTTGACTATATGCTTCTAGTTTATTGACCTAACAGTCACATTGAAGACAAATGTCTGTCCTGCAAGTTCATTGTTCATATCAATTGTTATATATGTATCGTTGAAATGTACTCTCACATTGCCCGAGGGTGTTAGCATCTGAGTATCTTGGATTCTATTATGTCTCAGGGTTATATTTTCTGAATTTACATCAATTACAGTGGAATTCCACGCAGAATTTGGCAACTGGACAATGTCATTCTTTTTGGTTTCAAATTTTGTAGTAATTATATTTTCATCTATTTTTATTACAGTCTCCTTCCATGGTAACTGAGAAACCTGTGCACCTACCACTGAATTATACGATAACGAAATATTCGAAGCTGTCATATTTTTAACAGTCGCAGTAATATTAGTGTCTGGAATTTTGACTATATCACCAATTGAATGGTTACTACCAAATGTTGATTCAAATTGGTCAACTGATACATTAAAAACTCTTGGGAAAGTTGTCGTTGAAGATATATTTTGTATTACTGGAATGATCTTGATTAGATTTGGATCTCTTTGACCAAATCCCTCTTCAGGAGGAATAGTTAGCATTCTAGATTCTCCTACTTTCATTCCTATCACACCTTTATCAAATCCCTTGATAACCATTCCACTTCCTACAGTAAAATTTATTGGTACATATTTTCTATTCGATGAAGATAAATTATTTTCTTTTGCTACACTCTCTATGGAGGTAACAACAACACTGCCGTCAACCTTTCCTATATAGTCAACAGATACATTATCCCCAATTTTTACCGTTTTCTGGTTGTCTGTTTTTTGATTTATACAGCCGCTGAATAATATTATCGCAGCAGCGATAAGAATTAATATTTTTTTCATATTTGCCTCTTTTTTAAACTTTATCTTTTTTAAACTTTATCTAGTTTCATTAAATTCTTTCTTGATATTTCTCTCATGAAAAATCTCGAACAAAAATAAATAATGATCTCTATAACGACAATAGCGATCATCTCAAATTTTTTTATATTGCCTATACACTACTTATGTGACAGCCAAAACAATTTTCTAATACAGGCGGCATAGTTACGAGCTTGTAATCTGACTAGAATTTGCGCCATAGATACTGTTGACTGTTGCGATATATCCGATAATATCATCAGAGCTCGTTACGTTAATATCAGTATCCGACCAATCTAATATCTGCAAAGGACGTACAGTATCTCCTACATTTATTGTTACATTGACAAAGCCTTCATATGCAGATTCATACGTCCCAAATCCTGAACCATTGATTGTAACTAATGTAGAATCTATCTTTCTAGCAGAGTTAATAATCACAGGGGGCGCAGACACAATAGGTTTAGTATTGCTCTCTGCATTTCCATCCTTGTGAACGTGTATTCCATACAACCCTTTGTTCAAAGGCGGCAATATTACAATAATCTCATTTGGAGATATATTGGTTGGCGATATTGTAATATCACTTATACCACCTGTAATCATTACAACAGACGATCGAGTAACATTATCAACGGTAGTCACAAAATTGTCTCCATATATTGTCAACATTTTTGAACTTCCTTCAAGTACATTATTAGAGCTGATATTGTTTATAGTTGGCATAATAATATCTGCTCCTGGTGCCAACGAACCTGCCACATATGATGCGTGACAACCCTGACAGTCATCAGGTCCTAAATGACCGTATCCTGGCTGTGTTACAGTGTTAGACATGTCCCATTGAATATTATGTAGCGAATTATAACCATGGCATTTCTCACAAGCTCTTATAGTATTTACTCCATAACTGCCATTATGTGTATCATGGCACATCTCACATCTTGTATTGTCACCATTCTGGAATCCGCTCAAATTTCCTAAGCTGTGGTGTGTATTGTTGTTCGATGCTATGAAGGGAATTGCTGTTAAGTCTTGATCATGGCAAGATTCACAACCACCCCATTTTTTACCATTTGTCTCATTTATAACTTTATATGTGGCATTTGGTGTCATACTGGACGGTGGCGACGATGGAATGTGGTGCCCGTCATCAAAACTGTCTACAAGACTACCATGACAATCTTTACAATGTCCAGCCAAAGCAGTTTTAGACTCGTGATGTGGTCTCGGTATAGTCATTCCATTAAATGTATTATTATGGCATTGTATACAATCTCTTACTATTGTAATTCCACTTCCATCTGGAAGAACTGGATGACAATTTGCACAACTGTATGCTCCTGTTGCCACAAGGTTATGATGTGTATCTGGCACACCTGTTGCATGACAACTTCTACACTTACTCTCGTTTACATTTATGAATAATGTATCGTACATCCCCATGTTCTGATTTACAGGTGGGGACGGTATCAGTGCTAATACCAATGTTTGGAACAGAAATACAAAACATATACTAAACACAAAAACATATTTTCTCTTCATATATTTCTCCTTTTGTATCTATTTTTTTTATTTCTTTTCCGTTTTTTAATATTTTACTATTCTCATTTTTTCATTCTCCTAATTGTCACATATCCTATCGCACCTTTTTTGCCATATGGCACGAATGCCGCCGTGGCATCATTTACTGCTAGTATAAAGTTCACATCTGTTCTTTTTTTACTAAATTCAAAATCCTTAGATAGACGTTTTTGAAGGACACCATTCATGTAAATTCTAAAATCTACTTCAGATAGATTAATGTTGTGTATATTTATTGAATAATTTCCTTTTGACAAATTAATCATCTGCTTGTTTACAATTGGTGGATTATTGACTACTTTAAGAGTCAAATTAAAAGTCGTCTCTGGTAATGGAGGTAAAGACTTCACATTCCATTCCCATGAATTCTTAACGCTTCCATTGATGTTAGAAGCTATCGCAGTCACATTCCATATTCCAGTTGATGCACTAATGTTGTCATATTGTGCGTATGTAATATCTGTGTCAGTTTTAATAACGTTATCATTGATACTCCATTGCACATTTACAACCTGATCAGTTGTAATGTTAAACATTTTTGATATTCCCACAGTATCATTTACAGGAGATGTCGGAAAAGAACTTATTATCTTTGGAGGAGAAATCTCCACAGGTGGAGCTGGTGAAGTGGAAGGAATGCCAGTCGCATTTGATGCATCTACTATACCATAACCGTATTCATTATTCCTTCCAGGAGTTCCTACATGTCTTGCGGTATTCTGAAGTATAATTCTTACATCTTTATTATCATTTATTCCATCGCCATTTACATCTTTGAAGTCTGTAGACATAATCAGAGCTGCAACACCTGTCACGAATGGAGCAGACATAGACGTTCCGCTCAGAGGTCCATAACCGCTTTTTACACATGTATATAGTGGTCCTATACATATGGTGGAATTTACATTTACACCAGGCGCAGCAAGTTCAATTTTAGGACCTTTAGCTGAGAAGCTGGCAATCGTATCATTTGCGTCTGTAGCAGATACTGCAATAACAGAGTCGTATGCAGCAGGATACATGACGACACCTCCATTGTCATTGCCCGCTGATGCAACCAATAATATCCCAGAATTATATGCAGCATTAATAGCATCAAGAACGGCAATGTTATTTTCAGTACTTTCTATGCTCATAGAAATAATATTCATATTATGAGCTACTGACCATTCTATACCAGATATTACCATAATGGCATCAGTAAAACTGCCTCCATCTATTATTTTGACTGCATATATATTTGCTCCAGGCGCAACTCCTACCACTCCAATACCATTATGTTCAGCAGCTATAATACCAGAAACGTGTGTCCCATGACAAGTCTTAAACATTGATATACAATTGTCGTCCCATGGGTCAGAATCATTGTTAACAAAATCGAATCCGCCCTTGTAATTATTCGCAAGATCTTCATGATTGTAATAAATTCCTGTATCAAGTACAGATATGTTTACTCCAGCTCCAACAATACTTGAGTTGTGTACAGGTTGACTGCCAACAGACTGAACTCCCCACGAACTTGTATATTCGTCTGAAGCCTTGTAAATAGTATTATTTACTATATACGCTATTTTAGAATTTTTTTTCAGTTTTGTAATATTTTGGTCAGACATGTTAGCAGATATTGCATTAATAAGATGAAATGCTTTTTTAAGTTTGCCGCCGCTATCATTGACCAACTTTTGGTTGGACGGAATATCAGTTTGATGAAAACCAATTATAACATTATGATCTTCCGCAAGCGCAGTTCCATGCACCAATCCATTTATAATAATAATGGTAAAAAACAGTAAAAATATTCTTTGTTCTATCCTCATTTTTCTCAACATTTTTCTATCCTCCGAAATGTTCAATTTTCAAATAAAAAAATTTAAAGAAGAGATTATTAAGTCTCTTCTTTCTTAACGATCTTTCAAATTTATTTTTCTTTACTTCACGATGGAGAAGGTGTTGTCGCTCGTATCCGTATATATACTATACGTTTCACGTTTGACGTTTACGCTTGTTATTCTTACCTTATAGGTTGTTCCCAATGCCTGGGTACCAATCGCCCAATTATATGTTCCTGTATTTGCAGTTGTGATTGTTTTCTTAACAACCCCACCTAGAAGGATTTCTATCTTTGCGTTTGATCCCATCTGACCAACTTTTGTCCACTTTATTACTTGAGTGGTTTTCTGTTTCCAAGGCTCTCCTCCATTTGGAGAAGTAACTTTTATGCCATTTGTTGGCGGAATTATTCCTGACTCAATTATCTTTGTTGCTTTACCGGTTGGTGTTATTACTTGTACAGTATCGCCCACTGCTGCCTGGGAAGCTACTGCTACTGTCTGTGTATCTGTAGAACTGGTAATGCTGTCAGATGCTTTAAGCGTTCCGTCTGCCTTAGCAACGACAACCATCGTCTGACCTGCTCCAAGCCCTGCGCCAGTAATTGTTAAGGTCGTGCCTGACAATTTGGCTGATGCTATTGTACCTGGTTTCAGAGCAATTACTGTGGTAAGAACAGTTGTTGCAACATCTTTCTGAACTACAACACTATGGACACCTATTCCAAGATTGACTGTAACTACTATTGCCGAATCAGTTATAGACTTCGTCGTGGTGGCTACACCATCTACCAGAACTTTTGCCGTATATGGACTTTCCACAAAGTTATTGCCTGCTATAGCTATATCTGTTGCAACACCTGCAACCAATACTCCTGGAGTTACGCTATCTATTTGCATAGCTTTTGGTCCTTGGAATGGATTTACTACTCCTCCTTTCCAGCCCGCGTGACAACCGCTGCAATCAGAGTTGTTGCCTATATGACCATATCCTGGGACTTCGCCTGCAAGTACCTGATCCCGACTTAGACCGAGGTCTGGTGCTGGTGTCTCAATATTATGCAGATCTCTTACGCTGTGACACTTTTCACAACCAGTGCCATTAATTGTATCTCCAGCATTAAGCAGTGTCGAATTTCTCAATTCGAAATGCGTCTTAGTGGTATCCCATCCGAACATTGTGGTATACGATGGATATGACTGGTTATACCATACTCTAAGAGCTGCCGCAGATGGTTCTGGATTATAGTCCGGAATTGGCTCTGCTCTAAATCCAGATGATACGTGACAATTGTTGCACTGGTAACCAACCCAGAATCTTACGGTGTGGTGAGTATCATCGCTGTTATAAACTGGCGTTGTTCCTACTGTGCCAGCATCATGACAAGCTAAACATCCGCCCCATAGTTTTCCTGAGTCATTTATCTTATAACTGGCCATTGGGGTAACCATTGATGCGTTATATGGTGGTACATAATGCCCATCATCATAATTGTCAAGATACCCATCACTATGACAATTCGTACAATGTCTATCTGCTGCCCAGTGGGTAGCATTGAATGTTGACGATGCAGATCTCTTTGTGGTGTTATGATGTGGTCTGCCTGGTGCTCCTCTAATTGTTGTCATGTTTATATTCTGATTTACTGACCATGCAGTTCCGTCATGACAATCGTGGCAGTTTCTGCTTATGGTCAATTGTCCACCAATTATTGGGTGACAATCTCCACAACCTAGAGTTGTCGTTTTATTCATGTTTGAACCAGGACCTCCTGATACCATAAAGTGGTGAATATCAGCCGCTCCTGGATGACAACCTCTACATAAATCTACCGAAACATTTTGGAACTTTGTATCTGGCAAACCAAGGTTTTGATTCACTGGCGGTGCCGGCACAGCGGCACTTGCTACTACGGCTAACAATACTAACAGCATCATAGCCGTTATTCCTATTTTTAAATTTTTCATATGTTATCCTCTTCGTTGGATTTTTCCTTTCCTATCCAATTTGATTTTTCCATATTTACTTTTTCTTTTTGTTCGACGTCTATTCGTATTTTTTTACCAGGTTTTTTATTCCTGGATCAAAGGCTTCCTATCCTATCTGACGTCTTCATACATGTACAACATCTAGAAGATATTTTGCCATGATTGTACAAAGCGTTTTTAACGTTTTTAACCATCTCCATCATTTTTTTTTGATGCGATATTCACCCCTTTTAAAAAAAGCCAGAATCCAGCAACCACTGCTATTGTCGATAATATAAATTGAATTACAAATATAGGCATACTTGCTATTTTTATACTTGTTATTTGTACAATTGTCTGTGCATCTATTAATAGGTCGACTACAGTATTCGCAAAAGTACTCATGACAATAATACTCATAGCCATAACAAAAACAAGTATATGAAGGTTTCCCCTTGAAAAGGCTAGGTTTGTAGTATCTCCACTCTTCATATTTTCAAACATTAGCCTTATAGCATTAGCAAGAGTCTCTTCAATAGTTCTGCTCACGCTTTTTGAAACCATCAAAAAGCTCCCCTATCAAGAATTTGCCATATACAATGTATTTGACACATCATCTGCGCTTCCTATCTTTTATCTATCCTTTTATATTGGAAGGTATTGACAGAAAAGTTCTCATTTATTTTTCTGCTTTTTACCTATCCTCTATCCTTATCGTTATAAGCGTCGTGCTTATGCACAACTTTCCTATACATGCGCTTATATGTGTCGTAAGTATATAAGCTTTCCATAACAGAAATGTTTAGACATGCACAGACATGTACAGACACTGTGCAGATGTCACTTGGAACATCAATTGTATAATAACATTTTTATATTCCATAGAAATGTCTGCATATCCTAATATATGATGTGTTTCTGTGTCATTATCAATATTATTTTATCTTTAGTTTTTATGTACATATAGTGTAAATGCGCTCCCCAGAAGCGCATCGCACGTGCTAAGGATATGTTCCTTTTAAATCCTACGCTTATTGAGTATTATACATGCATATATTTGCTAACACTGTCGTATAGCATCTTTGTAAATCTGCAAAAAATATGCAGTCTCCAACTTTATTATATCCAAAATTCTATAAATCTATCAAGTTGGATTGAAGTATTTTGCAATTATATCTACATATCTTGTACCATACGATGGTTCAAGTTCAGAGAATCCATTAATATCATCATGATTAATCTTCTGTGCAGGTTCTATACCAGTTCCTTCTCCCCACTCATTCCAAGTCTCTATAAGTTTGAATTGTACATTCGCATCTTTTAGATTCTTTATATCATTTTCAAATCTTACAAAGTTATCTCTTGCAAGTCTTGGTTGCTCGTTCCATTTATAAAACCCTGGACTTACAAAAGCAGAATAATTACCTTGAATATCATAATTCATTGCTGGCGAATATTGATGCCAACTGTCTGATAAACCAATATAGCTTTTATAATCTGCAAATACTTTTAGAACCAGGTATATACCAGTTTCGTCTCTTACTTCTTTCCACTTCTGAGCTTCTTGTATATTTGTCTCTCCATATAATCCTCCTGCCGTATTATATACAAACACTACAGGTCTTCCATCAATTGTGTAATAATAACGAGAACTCATATATTTGTTCTTTATATAATTGATATCGCTAATTATCTCAGATTTTGAGACGTTAGCAAATCCTTCTTTTTCATAATATATTGCAAATTTGGCATCTGGATATGGATTGCTTGGGTCTGGCATTACTTTATTAAATATTATATCCAATGCCTGGTCTGTATAATGATTTTGTCCCCACCATGATGATATTACAAAATTTATACCAGATTTTTTCATTAATCCAAGTTGCCATTTTATCACGTTTGTATCTTTTGCCGAGTACAAATCTTTATTAGGGTTAAATCCTGGTACATAATCTGGTAAATAATTACTTGCCCAAGTATTTGGCGGATTATGTCCATCATCTGACCAATATCTCCAAGTATTAGTCGGTGAAACTTCTGCATTTCCTCCACCCCAAGAATAGTAAAACACTCCCAAAGAAGATGTAGAAGAATTTGTAGTTTGATATGTAGCAGCGGATATAGTTGTCAATTCTGAAACAGGCAATATTAGTCCATTTGCAAATAATATCGCTATTCCTAGTATTGATATCATAATAATAGATATATTTCTTATCGTTTTCATTTTTACATACCATCCTTTTTATTCTTCATTCTTTTTTTCATACAAGTTTTTCAACTTTAATATAACACCTTACTATATGTCAGCACTCCGTTCACTATTTTCGTATAACCAATATAGTTAGAGTCTGCACCATTCCCTCCTAGATTGTCCTCTGTGACATATCTTTCTCCTCTTATCAATTGATTTGTTCCAATATGAACATGTCCATTATAGTATCCCAACAATTTAGCAAAGCTATCGACATCTTTCTTCATGTCACACGCATATCCATAATAGGCACCCCAGCCACTAGTACACGATACCGTACCTTTTGGTTGTACAGGACCATGATTGAATATTACTGTTGGTTTACTCTTGTCCGCACGACTATAGTCAAATGACCAGTGGTTATTACCACTTGCATCTTTCTTAATGCTCACAAATATTAATTGATAACCATTAATATTTACAACACGTTCTGCAGATCCAAAATATCCTTCAAATTTTGATATAGACGAACCAAGATCGTGATTCCCAGGAACTATGTAATATGGTTTATTCAATTTGCTCAAGAGAGCCTTAGCAACACCAAAATTTGTAGATGATGCACTATCAACTATATCTCCCATTACAACCATAAAGTCCACATCTGATCTGCCGTTTATATAATTGACAGCTCTTGTAAATCTCTTATATGGGTCAGTGCTTGTATCGCTTGTAAGATGTGGATCTCCAACAGTCATAAATCTTATCATACCAGATGCGACATGGCTACTTGCATCTACTTTCGTAGTTTGTGTATTTGTCTTCCATGTCTGATTGATGTTTCCAGAATTATCTACAGTTTGTGTGATTATCGTATATGGATTATTGGGAATCAGACTCGTTGTGTTATAATGTTTAATTCCTTTTAGAACACCGCCTTTATACACTCCATTGATGTATACATCTACATGATTAAAATCTGAAGTTGTTGGGTCTGCCCATCCCCAATTTATATAATTTGTTCCTCGGTTTATCATATGCAAATTGCTAACACTCGCAGGCGGTGTTGAATCTGCAACTGCCGGCGTAACTATAAATACCATTAACATTATCCACATTATTGTCGTATTACGTATATCAACTTTTTTCACCATTTTATTACCTTCTATAATTTTCCACAATCCATTTTTTATATATTTGAAGTATTTAATTTCCTACTAAGTGATCTCTCACATAGTCTTTAGAAAAAATAAAAATATGTTTTTACCATATTTTAATATATTTTAGTCTAATAGCGGACTGTTGTATAAGTCACTACTCCATTTTGTATTACTGTAAGACCAATATAATCTGAATAGGCACCATTTCCTCCTAGGTTGTCTTCAGTTACAAATAGTCTACCGTTAATAACTTGATGAGTGCCGCTATGCACATGTCCATCATAAAAACCTAGCAGTTTGGTGAACTTATCAACTTCTGATCTCATACTACAAGCATACGAATAATAACTTCCCCAGTCATTAATGCATGATATTCCACCAGGCTTTGGTTGCACCTGTCCATGATTGAATATTATTGTCGGTCTATTCTTATCTGCTTTGCTATAATTGAATGACCAATTACCGCTATTATATGCCGGGAATATCATCTGGTAACCATTGGCATCTGGGAAATATTCCATATGTTCATCTTTACCAAAATATTTTGTAAAGTATGAACCGGAACCGTGATTTCCTTCGAGCACGTAATAAGGCACCTTCAATTTGCTTATAATTGATTTGGCTACAGTATAGGTGGAATCAGATCCGCTATCAACTATGTCTCCCATTTGTACAACAAAGTCTATGTCTGTTCTGTTATTTACATAACTGATTGCTCTTGTAAACCTCTTATACTGGTCTGTAGTTATATTGCTCGTAATATGCGTATCTCCAATAGTTATAAATCTTATTGTGGACAATTCTGCTGGCAATTTTGCAGTTCTCGCAGTGGCATTTTTCCATGTATTATTAACATTTCCTGATATATCTAAAGTGTGTGTACCTATTTCGTAGCTTGTATCAGATTTTAGTCCAGTAGCTGTATATGTTTCAATTCCATCTGTAATACTAACCTTAAATATTCCATTGATGTAAATGTCTACTTGTTCAAAATCTGGATTAGTTGGATTTGTCCATTTCCAATCAATATGATCTGGCGCATAGCTCGTATTATGCAAATTATTTATGTTATCTGGAGGGGTAGCATCAGGAATATCTGTTGGGGTTGGGGTTGGTGTAGACGTTTGGATTGGAGTTGGGATTGGAGTTGATGCAACGCCACACACCTTATTTGATATTGCAGAATTAGTACTCTGGCTGGGTAACCATGTCCTAACATGTGCAGTATAGCAATCTGTAGCCGATGGTACTTGTATCACTACACTTGTTCCATTGACATATTTTGTCAACGCACTTCTTTGAGTTGTCTCAGAGTTTACATATATATGTACTCTATATTGTGTCGCACCAGTAGCCACTGTCCAGCTCACAGTCAATGATGTCCCAGACAAAGAACTTTTTACATTTGTTGGCGGATTAATCGCTGCAGAAGTAAGATTCGTAAACATTACCAATATGACCAATATTTCCAATACTGTCAACATTTTTCTCATTTTTTCTATTTTCATAGTCTCATCTCATTTTTATTTTTTAGATTTATGCCACACTGTCTATTTTCGTATACATTTCTAGGTACCAAAGAATAGGCCAATGTGGCCAACTCATGCGGTACCAGCAATATTGCTATTGTCTCCAATAGCACCAGTCTATCGTTCGTTATTTTTTTCATGTTTCGTGAAAACCATTTATGAAATCGAATAATAGTGCCATTATTATAGTTAAAATTATAAATTTTTGCATAATTTCCTATCCAATTTTATTGTTGATTTAACTATTTTTCACAACAATATCGCTGATCACATTAGCAGCATCTTCACACATATCAGTTGCTTGTTCAAGACATTCATAGATCTCTTTTAATTTCATTATTTCTATTGCATCTTTTGTCTTAAATAGTTTTGCGACAGCATTTTTGTAAATATCGTCTGCAATATTTTCAAGTCTATTGACTTCTATACATCTTCTTTCTATTTCTTTAGAATCTTTGATATTACGCAATCCCATCATGGCATTATCCAATTCTCCTGTCTGCTCTGAAAGAATTTCCACCAATCTTATCATGCCATCTGCTGGTTTTTCGATCTCGTACAATACAAGACGTGTTGCAACACCGTCTATAAGATCCAATACATCATCAAATGCAGATGCAAGTGATGATATATCCTCATGATCAATCGGTGTTATGAAATTCTTGTTAAGTTCTTCAAAAATTTCATGGACAATGCTATCCCCACTATGTTCTATATCCTTTATCCTTTTCTGCTTTTCTTTCGTATTTTCATAATTTTTAATCATGTCAAGCAATGCCTCAGACGCACTAAGTACATTGCTCGACTCATCCTCAAGCATATCGAAAAAATGTTTATCCTGTGGAATAAGCCACTCTTTAAGTCCCATAATATTTTTCTCCGGTATATACCGTCATTTTGACATACCATCTATCAAATCTGGAAAGTTGCAGGAAGCACTTCTTTTAACTAGCCAAGCATCTTCCGTAGTCATCCTCAATTCTAACTATGTCATTCTCATCTACAACCTCTCCAAGCTGGATCTCTATGATTTCAAGAGGGATCCTTCCAGGATTAGACAATCTGTGTTTTATGCCTTCTTTTATATATGTACTTTCCCCTGTCCTCAGGAAGAACTCTTTATCATCCACATGGACAAGTGCTATACCCTTTACAACGGCCCAGTGTTCATTTCTGTGGTAGTGTAACTGAAGACTCAGCTTCTTTTCTGGCATGACTATTATATTTTTTATCTTGTGCGTTTCCGATTTTTCAAGAGTTGTATATGAGCCCCACGGTTTGTATACCGTATTGTGAAGATAAGCTCTTTCATCATTCTTATCTTTGAGGCTTGTTACAACTTCTTTTACCTTTTGGCTACTGTTTCTTGGACATATTAATAGCGCATCATCTGTATCTACAACTATCATGTTATTGGTATCAATAAGAGATACAAGCTTATTTGACCTAGAATATACCAGATTATTCTTTGAACCAATTATAGCATTACTACAATCGAATACCACATTTCTGGAATCATCTTTTTCAAATTCATCGTATATTGCATCGAAATTTCCAAGGTCACTCCACCTTTCACTGAGTCTAACAACAGAAACGCGATCTGATTTTTCCATGACACCATAGTCTACAGAAGTAGGTGTGACACTGCCATATATATCTTTTATATTATCAGAGCTATCGAATAACCGAAAAATTTCAGGTTCATAATTTTTTAGCTCTGAAGAAAATATTGACGTATCAAATAGGAACATTCCGCTATTCCACAAACATCCCTCGGCAATAAATTTTATGGCATCTTCAACCTTTGGCTTTTCTCTGAATTCTGATACCTTGTATCCAACTCCTATTGGTTCTGACAGACTTATGTATCCATAGCCAGTGTGTGGAGAGCTTGGTGTTATCCCAAATGTTACAAGATATTCAGATGCCAATGTTTCAGCATTTGCAATTGTTCCCATAGCACCTCTCTCAAGTATATGATCAGATGGGAAAACTCCCACTATAGATCTTCCACTTCTTTTTTCAATCTCCTTTATTCCAAAGCATATTGCTGGCAACGTATTCCTTCCTTTTGGTTCTACGAGAACATTCTCATCTGGGATGCTAAGTCCAAGTTCTTTTATTTGTCCAATCACGAGAAATTTCTGAGAATCATTAGTTACTACTAATATGTCTTTGATATTTGATATATCGAGACATCTTTCTACTGTACTCTGGAACAATGACATCTTGCCCAATTTTAAAAATTGTTTTGGATATTTTTCTCTACTAAGAGGCCACAGACGCGTTCCAGAACCTCCTGCAAGTATTATTGATTTCATGTTTTCTACTCTCCTTATCTTGCATTATTTTCACTTATCTTGCATTATTTTCACTTATCTTGTGTTTTCACTTATCTTGTGTTTTCACTTATCTTGTGTTTTCACTTATCTTGTGTTTTCACTTATCTTGTGTTTTCACTTATCTTGTGTTTTCACTTATCTTGTGTTTTCACTTAT
>JAPMTY010000021.1 GCA_026552835.1 Candidatus Methanoperedens sp. | reverse complement strand
TCCCTCCCGGGGCTTTTTTACCACATCAAAACCTTCTTTGGAGTTTATACAAGTTTAACCACAGAAATCACTCTAGTAATTAACAAAGGATATTTTTAATACTTTGGCGAATATAGTATCATAACAATCATCATATAGGGGATGAAAATGGTGGTGCTTTTACAAAAGAGGAGAAAGAGGAGGTACTATATGAAAAATAATATAAATATTTTAATAGCCTGTGTTATTATTCTGTCCATATTAACAATTACTACGGCAGATGATAATGGAATAAATGTATCAGTGAAAGAACCAGGTTTTAAGATTTTAAAAAATCCAGGTACAGGTGCTACAGAACCCGCCACCCAGAGGATTTTTATAGGATTTCATAATGCGCCCGGAGATAAAGAGCGCATGCTTGTGCAGGGACTTAATGGGAAAATAATTCAGGAGTTTCCGGAGGTGCAGGCATTTGCGGTAGAGATTCCGACCAATCAAATAAATGCTCTTTCCAAAAAACAAGATGTGCTTTATTTTGAACCAGATCCAATACGCTATCCTCTGGGTCTCTCAGATTCTGAGCTTGAACCTTCGATATCAAATGGGCTATACGGTCTGATCACTACTAATGCGACTACTGTTCAATTGAAAGGCGTGACCGGCACTGGAAGTATAGCATGTATCGCAGATACGGCAATTGACACAACTCATCCCGATATTTCTCCAAATCTGCTTGAAACACACAATTTTAACTCACAGCCTATCGATTTGCCAAATGAGACACATGCCACGCATGTAGCCGGGACAGTTGTTGCGGCTTTAAACGGCAAAGGCGTCAGAGGCGTTGCTTATACCGCCAAACTCTATCATGCGCGCGTGCTAGGCCCTGATGGTGGTTATAGCAGCGAGGTGATGAGTGGAGTAAAGTGGCTGGTTGAAAATAAAAGTTGCAAGGTCGTTGGCCTGAGTCTTGGCGGTTCTTCAAAATCGCTAATAGAAGAGAATTTTTATAAATTAATGTATAGCAAGGGTGCACTTATCATTGCAGCCACAGGCAACGACAATGCTACTGAGCTATCTTTCCCCGCCGGATATCCGGTTGTGGTTTCAGTAGGAGCACTTGACCGGAATAATAGTCACGCTTCGTTTTCCAATACTGGAAATAATCTTGACATTTCTGCGCCAGGGGTGGATATACTCTCTTCAGTTCCAATTGGAACAGGCAGTGAATCCTCAGTAATAACAGGCTCTTCCTCACATCCTGCTTTTGGAATGACATTCGCTGGAAAAACATCGGGAATCAATGGAACTATCATTAACAGCGGCACTGGAAATAATGCATCGGAATTTCCATCAAGCGTAAAAGGAAATATATCGCTTATGCGGCGCGGTTCAATCACATTTGCCGCCAAAGTGGATAATGCTATGAAGGCAGGCGCAGTTGCCGCCATAATATATAATAATGTAGCGGGTGGTTTTGAAGGCACTCTTAGCAGCCCGTCCAATTCAAGTGGAAATCCATGGATTCCTGTTGTGAGTGTTTCAGATAGCACCGGAGCGACTCTGGCGGCCATGGCAGGGACAACCGGTACTGTCGTCAATCAAATATCTGATTGGGACTATTTTAGTGGAACCTCTATGGCTACACCGCACGTTGTTGGCGTAGCAGCGCTAGTGATGTCCGCTAATCCTGCCCTTACCAACAACCAGGTGGAAATGATCCTGAAAAACACTGCAAATGACCTGGGCGAACCAGGATATGACACAACTTTCGGTTTTGGTCTGGTCAATGCATCCAGGGCTATAGAAGCTGCTAACATAACATATGGATTTATAACAAAATGGGGAAGTCCTGGCAGTAGCGACGGTCAGTTCTTTAATCCATCCGGAGTCGATGTGGATAGCAGCGGGAATGTCTATGTAGCAGACACTTTCAATAACCGTATCCAGAAGTTCAGTGGTTCGGGCGGATTCATAGCAAAATGGGGAAGTGAAGGCACTGGTGACGGTCAGTTCCAATATCCATCTGGAGTCGATGTGGATAACAGCGGGAATGTATATGTTGCTGATACTTTCAATAATCGTATCCAGAAGTTTAATGATTCGGGAGAATTCATATCAAAATGGGGAATTAATGGCACTGATGACGGTCAGTTCAGTTCTCCATCTGGAATCGCCCTGGATAACAGCGGGAATGTCTATGTTGTTGATTCTGGCAATAACCGTATCCAGAAGTTCAATAATTCGGGCAAATTCATAGTAAAATGGGGAAGTGAAGGCACTGGTGATGGTCAGTTCAATTCTCCATCCGGAATCGCCCTGGATAACAGCGGGAATGTTTATGTTGCTGATACTTTCAATAACCGTTTCCAGATGTTCAATGCTTCGGGCGGATTCTTAGCAAAATGGGGAAGTAATGACACTGGTGACGGTCAGTTCAGTTCTCCATCTGGAATCGCCCTGGATAACAACGGGAATGTCTATGTAGCTGATACTTCTAATAACCGTATACAGAAGTTCAATGCTTCAGGCGGATTCATAGTAAAATGGGGAAGTGAAGGCACTGGTGACGGTCAGTTCAATTCTCCATCTGGAATCGCTGTGGATAGCAGCGGGGATGTTTATGTTGTTGATACTTCCAATAACCGTATACAGAAGTTCAGGAGTTCAACAACTAAAATACTGAACGGTGACGCTAACAGGAACGGCATCCGTGACACCGGCGATGCTACTCTAATCATGAGATACCTCGTCAAATTACCAACTCCTCCGGATTACCTGCCCATATTGCCAATAGGCGATATGAACTGCAACACCATACTGGATACGGGCGATGCCACTTTAATATTAAGAGACATAGTCGGTCTGGACATAACCAGGTGCTGGGAGTGAAGACAAAGTAAAGATTATTAAAAGGGGTTTTATCGATGCATGTAGAAGAGCTTTTTAATGAAGGTTTCAACATATATAAAAAACAGCTCAGCATATTTATTATTGCCACAATAATCGCAGGAACGATTCTCCTGGCATCCGGGTGCATTTCAAAGCCCGGGCAGCCATCCACAGGCCCTATCAGCACCAGTGATTCAGTCAACCTTACCCCGACTACCCTACCGATGCCAGTTTCCGGATCTCCGGTACCTCCGGAAAAGCTTGTGGCATTCGTGGAGAAAGCCTACGAATATGCGCAGGAACATGGGCAGGAAGCAGCTCTTCGTGAATTTAATAACCAGACCGGCCTATTTGTTGAAGGCGAACTCTACATCTTCGCTTATGACACCAGGGCTAACACCCTGGCACTTCCATTTCAGCCTGATCTTATCGGGAAGAATCGGTGGAATGCAACAGACGCAAACGGCACAGCATTTATTCAGGAATTAGTAAAGACCGCACAATCCGGTGGAGGGTTCGTCCATTATCTTTATTCGGATCCTTCGGACAACTTCAAAATCAAACCCAAACTCAGCTACGTCATGATGGTGGATCAGGGCTGGCTCATCGGGTCCGGCATTTACGAAGCACAAAAGGATGAGCCGATTGTTAGGGTGGGGGGAAATTCCCAGGTGAGGGAGAGCCTCAAATCCTTTGTCGATGAGGCAATCATATATGCCAGGAAGAATGGAAAGGATGCAGCGATCAGGGAATTCAACGACAGAAACGGCACGTTCATCCACAGCAACCTCTATATCTATGCCTTTGATTATCACGGAACGACCCTGGCACTCCCCTATCAGCCCCAGTTGAGCGGAACAGACCTCTCCAGACTTCAGGATCCCTTCGGGGTCAATTATACCAGGATCGAGATGCTTCTGGCGCAGCACGGAGGGGGATTCATTTTCTACCACTATCCAAACCCGGCCCGGAATATGACCCTTGAACCCAAGATGAGCTACGTCCAGAAGGTCGATGAGACATGGTGGCTGGGGGCGGGGACCTACCTCCAGGATACGCAGCAGGAGATGAGTGCGGATGATCTTGCCGCATTTGTGAAGAATGCCTCGGCGTATGTGGCTGCAGCCGGAGAACATCCGGCACTTGCCGAATTTTCAAGGAAAGACGGAAATTTTTCGCGTGGTGGCGTGTATGTCTATGCCTACGATTACAACGGGACACTCCTTGCCCACCCGTATGAGCCGGATCTGGTCGGGACAAACCGGTCTAACTGGACAGATATCCGTGGACTGCCAGTTATCCGGGTCGGCGCGTTTACCGCTTCGAGTGGCGGCGGGTTCATTGCGTATCTGTACCCGGCACCGGAAGGTGGAACGATCGACGAGAAAGCACTGGATACGTACGAACCGAAGATTGCCTATGCTTTTCCAGCCACAAAGACGTGGTGGATCGGCTCGGAAATATACTTAGCAGATATGTTGCCAGATGGCTCCAGCAGGCCCCAGAAAGTAACGGAGATGATAAGGCTCGTTGAGCGCTGTGCTGCGTATGGACGCGAAAAAGGACCTGCGATTACATTTGCCCAGATCTCGAATCGGTCAGGGATGTTTATTGATGCTGATGGGCACTATGTCTACGCTTACGACTACAACGGAACACTTCTCGCCCACCCCTACTTGCCAGAGAAGGTTGGATCAAACCTTATCAATAAGCGCGATCCGTTCGGAATGGAAACTATCCGGGCACTTGCCAACACCGCACACTCTGGCGGCGGTTACGTCGTCTTCATATGGCCGAACCCCGGCAAGGAAAACCGTGAAGAATTGAAGATCGGGTATGTCCTCCCCGTGGATGACAACTGGTGGGTCGGTTCGGGGGTCTATTTAAGTGAGATAACAGGGACGGATGCGTCTTTTCCCTCTTCTGTTCCCTGATTCCCTCTTTTTCCAGATTACTACCACAGGTACGAAAAAAGTGAATGTAGAGTTTGAATAAAGTTCTCCACAGCAGAACTGTTGGGTATATTCATCAAAATCAAACCCAAAGAAACAAGCACAATGATCCTTAAGAACGCAATTACTGCGAAATTATGCCGGAAGGAGGTTTTTCTTGTTTTATGCTTGAAGATCATCATTGCAGCGATAGATCCAAGTATCCCGAAAATGAACGTAGTGGCCAAAAGCACTTTTTCAGGTATCCTGAAGAGGCCCAATCTGGCGAACAATTTATCGATGCCATAAATCAGGAAGGGCAGGATCTGGAGTAACGTAAATAAAATAATTAATTCTATAATTAAATTCATATTAATATTCATGTGCTATTTTCTTTGTGATATTGTTCATATTGCAATTGCCAGGCCAAGAAGGCTTCCATGATAGCATCAACCGCCCCCATCGAAAACTGCGCCAGCTAAAAACCGCAGCCTCAGCCGCTGTCGCCCTCCCAGGGTATTTGCGGGAGAATTTAGACAAATAAAGCCTGACAATATTTGAAAAAAATATAGATAAATTAAATAAGGTCTAGCACGCCTGATAGACTATGATTCTTTTGACCGGGGCCACAGGTTTTATAGGAAATCGTGTTCTTCAGGCTCTATCGAAAAAAAACTTGCCGGTCAGGTGCCTCGTTCGGAAACCCGCATCATCCCAAAACCCAAATATCACCTATGTGACAGGTGATGTCCTTGATTATGATTCTATTGTTCTTGCAACGGCTGGCGTTGACACGGTATATTATTTCATTCACATGATGGGTAACCAGCCAACTGGTGAGCAAAAGAAATTCGATGAACTTGACAGGCTTGCGATAAACAACATGGTCAGGGCATGTCGGCAAAATGGCGTTAAAAGGATAATTCACCTGACAGGAATTAGAAATCCCAGAGAGAAACTCTCACACCATCTTGAAAGCAGGAAGGAAGTTGAAGAGATCATCCGAAATAGCGGCATTGATCACACGATTTTCAGGGCATCTGTTATTATCGGGAGGGGCGGTGCAGCTTTTGATATCCTGGATACCGCGGTTCGCAAATTTGCCATAATCCCGATCTTTGAATGGGAAAATACCAGGGTGCAGCCAATCTATATTGACGATGTGATAAGATATCTTGTGGAATGCCTTGATCGGAAGGAGACTATTAACAAATGTTATGACATCGGCTGTTCACAGGTCTTAACTTATAAGGAATTGATACAACAATATGCGAAGGAACTTGGCTTGAAGAGAATTTTTATTAGTATTCCCGGCTCATGGCACTGGTTATCAGCAATGGTCCTTGGAAAGCTGTCTCCTGTAAATCCCAATGTGGTTTACTGGCTCATCGAATCACTGCATAATAACATGATCTGTGAAATCAATGACCTGAATAAGATTTTTGGTTTTGAACCAATCGGTTTCAAAGAAAGTATCATGAAACTTGCATCAGATAAACAGGATTAAAAGTTACTGCGATTTTATTGCTTTCACAAGTTCTTCGATCTTTCCCCTGATATCATCGACCTGTTCGACGATAGTCCCAGTGACGATCATGTCAGCGCCTGCTTTTACCCGTTCTTTTGCGGTGTTCCCATCACGGATCCCGCCCCCAACAATAACTTTATTTTGTTCACCCACTGCTTTTTTGACCGCTGCAACCATTTCAACAGGCACAGGTTTATCTGCGCCTGAGCCTGCTTCAAGATATATGTAATGCATGCCCAGATATTTTGCCGCAAGAGCATATGCTACCGCAAGCTTTGGTTTACTCCTGGGTATCAGGCGCGCATCCCCAACCCATCCTGCGGCGCCTCCCGGTTCGATCACTATATATGCCATTGAGATCGGCTCTATCCCATGCTTGTAAACGATAGGCGCTCCAATTGCCTGGTTCGTAGTAATGTAATTAACATCCCTTGAATTCAAGAGGCTCATGAAAAATACGGCATCAGCGCTTTCTGCAAGCCCCGCTGCATTTGCCGGGAAAAGAATAACGGGAAGATCACAGGCAGACTTGATAGCCTGCACTGTCTGTTCAACTGTGGCGCCCGTTGCGCCCATAGAACCGCCGACCATTATCGCATCCGTACCGCCGAGAAACGCCTCGTGGGCCATTTTTCCTGCTGCATCTGGTGCCTGTGAGTCGGGGTCTAAAAGGGTAAGGTGCACAGCACCTTCTTTTTCGATTATCCGGTTGAGTTTTTCCTCAACTGTCATCGATCTATGTTCCCTTAAGTTCCTTTGATTTCATTCTAAGATTCTTATATCCGCATTTTCTGCATCTTGTTGCACGCACTGAATTTCTTGCATTGCATTTCATGCAAATTTTCATATGAAGAAGTACTTGTTCCGCTTCTGGAAATCTTGCCATAATTCACCTCTGGTGGACTGCTTACTTGAATGTTATAACATTTAACCTTTTGGTATCAAAATTTAGCAGTTTTACTT
>JAPMTY010000020.1 GCA_026552835.1 Candidatus Methanoperedens sp. | reverse complement strand
TCGTCCTTATGAGCCTTGCTTTTGCTCCTGATTTTGAAGGGAAGAAAACACTTGTGCTCGTTGGGAAGAATGCACGAGTAGAAGGTGAAACCGAGAGCTGCGGAAGCGAAGAAGCGATGCTGAGAAGGTTTTTCGAGATAGTGAGGGAGTACGACCCGGATATTCTTGTGGGTTATAACTCCAACAGTTTTGACGTCCCTTACATAGTTGAGAGGATTAAAAACCTGAATAAGAAAGGGGCAAGAATAGAGCCTCTTATGGGCAGGGATGGGAGGACGGTATATTACAAGAAATTCGGGAACACAACAAGGGTAAGCGTGATGGGGCGCATCGCTGTGGATGTGCTGCCGCTTCTTCGAAAGGAATTTTCCCTCAAGCAATACACGCTCAGGAATGCAGCAAAGGAGCTGCTTGGAGCGGAAAAACTTGACATACCTTTCCTTGAAATGGAATCATACTGGAATGATAACGGGGAGAAGCTTTCGAAGTTCATCGAATATGCCAGGCGAGACTCGGAGCTTGCCCTTGCGTTCCTCCTGAAACTGCGGCTTATAGACAAATACATAGCTCTTGCCAGGGTGAGCGGAACGCTTCTCCAGGATATCCTTGACGGCGGGCAGACGCAGATGGTTGAGAATCTCATCCTCCGTGAATACAAAAAGCACGAAAGGGTGCTGCCTGCGCGGCCTACTGGAGAGATGTCGGATGAACGGTTCGATGAAGGCGAGGAGCTGGCAGGGGGGGAGGTGCTGCCGCCAAAGAAAGGTCTTCTTGAGAATATCGTGATACTTGATTACAAATCGCTTTACCCGACTATAATGATGGCGCACAATCTCTGCTATACCACCGAGGTCGTGGGAGAAAAACCGGATGAAGTTGTCAAGGCGCCGTCCGGCGGGATTTTTGTCTCGCAAAAAGTGGTAAAAGGCATCGTGCCTTCAATACTTGAAGACCTCCTCGCAAGGAGGCAGGCGACACGGGAAAAAATGAAGACTGCAAGCGAGGAAGACGCACGGGTGCTTGATGCCACGCAGCAGGCGCTTAAAATCCTCCTTAACAGCTTCTACGGTTATTCGGGATATGCAAGGGCGCGGCTTTACAGTTTAACCCTCGCAAGCGCGGTTACAAGCTTCGGAAGGGAGAACATCCTTAAGACAAAGAGCCTTATCGAGGATGAAATTAAGGAGATAGTTCTCAAAGATGGCGCAGCTTTCACGAAGAATGAGGGAAAAGCAGGGAAAAACATTTGTTTATCAGTGGTTTACGGGGATACGGACAGCGTTTTTGTAAACCTGCTCGATAAGGAAATCACGCTTGATGATGCTGAACTTGTGGGGCGAAAGATTGCTAAAATCGTGACCTCCTCGCTCCAGAAACCAATGGAACTTGTTTTTGACTCATTCGGGCGCAGGGCGATATTCATAGCCAAAAAGCGCTACGCGGTCCTCCTCTGGGAAAGAACCAGGGAAGGAATTAAGGAAAAACTCAGGGTCAAAGGCATGGAGACTGTTCGCCGCGACTGGTGCGAGCTCACAACAAAAACCATGGAAAAGGTGCTTGAACTGATACTCAAGGAAGGGAAAGTGGACGAGGCGGTTGAACTTATAAAGAACACTATCGACAGCATAAGGGACATAGACGCACGGAAACATCCTGAGTTGTTCGACAAGTTGATCCTGACGCGCCAGTACACAAAAAAACCTGAGAGTTATAAGAGCAGGCAGCCGCATATCACCGTCGTGGAGAAGTTAAAAAGCCGCGGGATAATCGCAAACGTGGGGGACAGGATTCCATTTGTAATCCTTGCGGGAAACGGCTTGTTCGTGGACAGGGCTGAAGACCCCGACTATGCAAGGGAGAAAAATTTGCCTCTGGATGTTGATTATTATGTCATGAAACAGATACTTCCACCTGTTGAGCGGATACTCGCTGATTTCGGTGAGCATGGGGAAAAATTAAGAGTGATGAGAGAGAAGAGGACTCAAAAAGGGCAGCGCTCTTTATTTGAATTTTCGGAGTAAAAAGATTGAAAACCCATCCAAGATGTGCACCGTGCTTATTGTCAAGAGTCCAGTTCGAGGCTGAGCTTTCCACAAAAGACATCGAATTGCAAAAAAAGGTTGTGCTCGCCGGTATCGAGGTGCTGCGGGAATACCTGGTAGACGGCGCGCCTGCGACGCATCTTTCAACGAAGATACACAGGGAAGCGTACAGGGTGCTGGGCGATATAGACCCGTATCGGGAGAAAAAACAGCAGAGCAACGTGGCGGCAAAGAAACTCCTGCCTTTTGCGAGGGATTTTGTGGCAAAAAACGATTCGTTCAGGCGCGCTGTGCTTGCGGCAATTATCGGTAACTCATTTGATTTCGGTGTGCTGGGTTTTGACGCTGACAAAGCGACAGCAAAAGAAGCGATGCTCAGGCAATTCGAGCACGGGCTTGACGTGGACGACACGGACAGGATGAAATCAATGCTCAGAGACGTTGTGTATCTTGCGGATAATTGCGGCGAGATAGTGTTTGACACCCTATTATTCGAAGAAATAAAAAAGCTGGGAGGTAAAATCACACTCGTTGTCAGGGGCGCGCCGATTCTGAATGATGTCACCATGAAAGAGGTAATAGAACTCGGTCTTGATAAAAAGGTGGACAGGGTTCTCACTACGGGTTCAAATGCCATCGGTTTATGTTTGCAGGAAGCGCCGCCTGAGCTTGTGGAGGCGCTCGGGAAGGCATCGCTGATTATCAGCAAGGGAATGGCGAATTATGAGACCATGTCAGAGTATGATTTCAGGCCGATAGCGTATCTTTTGAAGACTAAATGTGAGTCTGTAGCAGAGGCGATGGGGTTGAAGAAGAATATGAGTGTGGCGAGGGTGGAAGAGTAATTTAGCTGCCTATTTTTTCTTATAATTTTTATAGATTTACACACCCATCGCATTCGCAATCGGCGCCGGCGGTCTTACCGTTCCCGGCGTGCCAAGCTTTGCGTCCTCGACATCCCTTGCCCACAGGAAAAGGCAGGTATGGTAAGCCGTGGTGATATACATGGAGAGCGCCACTATCAGGATAATCAACACCGCAGCAACCAGTATCGCCGCGATTACGCCTGCTGATGAACCGATGCTGCTCATTATCAAAAATCCAACTCCAATGGCAACAATAAACCCTATAACCGATATCAAACCCGTCACTAACTCAACCGCTATTTCTCCCACACCGATGGGAAGAAGATTCTTTTTTATAATATCAGTAGCCCTTACCACTGCGCCTTTTATATCTCTGTCTTCTATCACAACAGCCGGGATGATGAAATAGGTCGCCACAGTCCAGACGGATTCGACGAATCCAAGAATCATGCCCCCTATGCCGCCGCCAACACCCCTTCTTTCTCTTGATTGTCTTCGAAAGGCGCTTGTGATAATATATATTATCGCTGAAATGATACTTAAATAAAATAATGTCAGGGCATTCTTCTTCGTGGCTGCCCATGCCTCTGACATGGTAGCATCGCCATCTTTGAAGAAATCATACACGAGAAATGCAGTCATGCCCGTGAAAAAGTATGAGATGTAATAATCTACAAGGAGAACAAGGAAAGCAAGGATATAAAACGTTATTCCCAGATTCAAGCTTGATTGAAGGAAAAACAGGATAATAACTGAAAATATTGTGAAAAACGTTCCAAGAATTATCGAATAAAATGAGGGCTTAATGATATCGGCATCTTTGGTGATGAGACTGAAACTCTCTTTTATGAAGGAAAATCCCTTGAATATATTTTCAAACATATTTTATGTTATTGATTTTTGGATTTAAAATATTGCTTAAGGCAGAATCATGAATCACAGCCTTTAGTGCTGAAATAACCAAGATTGCAGTGATCTTTTTCAAGGTCATTTTTCTCTTTTGAACGCGTGCTCTTTTTTTCAATCACAGTGCCGGAATGTTTCCCATAAACCGCATCGAAGATACTTTGAGGAGATTCACCGTTTAACACTATGGTCTTTATATTGCTGCGTTCAATGATTTTGGCTGCCAGCAGGTCAATGGGCGAATTCGCGCCCGCGACCATTTCAGTCTTCATTACAATCTCGATAAGTTGCCCTGGTGTCATGGTTTCAAATTTCCTGGCATCTTTATTTTTCTTCGGGTCTGATGTATAAACACCATCGGTGGATGTTGCATTAATCAGGAGGTCGGAGCCTGTGTATTCAGAAAGTACCGCAGACACGGCATCCGTAGTCTGTCCCGCCGCAACCCCGCCCATGACAACAATCCTGCCGTTCAGGCTTGCTTTTTTTGCCTGTTCATAATCAAGAGGTGGCTCATGGTATGCTGACTCGCCAAGGGCTGCTATCAGGAGCCTGGCGTTAATACGGGTTATTTCTATTCCCAGGATATCACAGGTCGCTTCATCCGCCCCCAGTCCCCTCGCCACGTTAATATAATCGCGCGCCGCTTTTCCGCCTCCCGTAACAACGAATACGGCATTTTTCTTTGAGAGCACCTTTAACATCGACGCATAGATTTTAAATTTTTCAGGATTTAATTCGCGTGCAAGAATCGACCCGCCTATAGATATTACCACTTTCATATCTTCCAGTAACGTCCTCTAATAATATTATCTTTCTTGTACCGGATTGAGACAAATCAGGTTCTTTGCGAGAACATCCTATGAAAGACATAAGTATTTTGAAAATTATTAATAAATGATTATCAATGATCAACCTGGTATCGCCATCATTAAGCAATATGGACGTCAATTTAGATTTTTTCCAGAAATTAGCGCTGGCTACGCTTATCGGGATTCTCATCGGCATTGAAAGAGAACACAGGCGTCCTGAAAAAATGGAATTGATAGCCGGGATCCGTTCATTTACCATTGCCTGCATCGCGGGAATGGTTTCTGCGTACCTGGCATTAAAAATCGTTCCAGGAATCCTTCTCATTTCACTGGCATTTTTTGCGATAATATCTGCATTATATATATATATAAAAAATGTAACATTGAAAATGGCGGGAATAACAGGTCCGATTGCATTATATTGCACTTTCCTGCTTGGTGTTTTAATAGCGTATGATTTCTATATCTCGGCGATCGCAGGGGCCGTGATTATTACACTCTTGCTTGCAGAAAAACAGCCCCTTCATTCATTTGCTACCAATCTCACGGATGATGAAATCTTAAGCGGTGTCCGGTTTCTTGCAGTTGTATTCATACTTTATCCCATCACACCAGATGAATTATTCATGGGTGTAATTAACCCGAGGACGATTCTCCTGATTGTGATAATAGTTGCTACTATCAGCTTCGTCAGCTTCATCATCATGAAGGAGCTCGGGACAAAACGCGGCATACCTGTTTCCGGGATGCTTGGGGGGCTTGTGAACAGTGAGGCAACGACAGGCGCGCTTGCTGCTATGGCAAAAAAAAGAACCGAGTTGATAGAATCCAGTTACCTGGGAATTATCCTTTCAAATGCCGCAATGCTGGCAAGGAACATGGTCATAGCTTTCATTGTTGACCCGAGCGGAAAGGTGCTTTTATTGATGGCACCTGTGCAGATTGTCATTATCCTGTTTTCTGCAGCCGCAGTTATCAAATCAAGAGACCGCGCGGTTTCAAGCGAGACCATCCAATTGCAGTCCCCGTTTGCATTATTCCCGGCTGTAAAATTTGCCTTCGGGTTCACTGCATTATCTTTTATTTCAAGATTCGCCTACCTGTGGGCAGGTGTTACGGGAATATATGCGACAGCACTTGGGGGATTCATAAGCAGCGCCGTGGTAACTGCATCAGTGACGGCGCTTGCTGTTAACCATACTATTTCATACAATACGGCTGCAATAACCGCTGTCCTTGCAAGTATAATAAGCACAGGCAATAAGATGATCCTTGTAAAATGGTCTGGACCGCCCGAACTTATGCAATTGATAAAAAAATCCTTCACCCGATTCATAATATTTGGTACGATTATCCTTATTATATGGGGGATTTTAATAAATCATTATTTTTAGGGACAAGAATCGCAGTTGGGGTGTCATATATTTTTGCCTTTTCCATTCCAAGAATGTTCAGAGCGATATCATAGTCGCTCTGCATTATCCTGTTCTTCTGGATAAACGGTTTTATTTTATCCATCAGTGAAGATATATCGGGTTCTTCAACAGTGATACCTTTTTGATTCAGGCTTCTGTCTTTCCTTAATGCGTCAAATATGGCGGCATAATGTACCGGTTCGCATAATACTGCAATAGCAGAATAATCTGATTGGGCTATTAAAACATTCAAACCTTCAATGATATTTGAGATTTTTATTTCATCAACCTTGATCTTATAATCCAAGAATATTTCATATGATGAAATGAATGTATGAGCTTGTAGATTCAGGCTTTTAACAATATAATCCCTGACTTTGAATTTAAGAAGTCTCCCAAGCCTGTGTAAAAGCTCGTTATAAAATTTTTCAGTTTCCTCGTATGAGATTGCCATTTGCCTGGCTTTCAGGGGACTGTACCAGAGATGTTTTGGTTTTTCACGCAAATTCATCAATTCATTGACAGCCCGTGCAGCCTGTAACAGGAACTCGCCGTCCTTTTCAAAGATGTCTTCATATACCATAAAAAAATCCTCCGTGGATTTCGTATCAAGACCATAAAAAACAACGCTTAATGGAAGCCTGTCTTTACTTTCGATAAGCCTTGCATTCTTATCCACAATCTCGTTTGTATAAATCCTGTACAGGTTTTTTGCCGGCCCATCTATATCCGCCGAGGCTGTTTCATAATACTCTGTCCAGAATTCATGCGGCGAGACCAGTCTTTTATTGTATTTATTCTCAAGCTCGTACAGGTCGGTTGGGATATCAAGAAAAACCGCCTGCGGGTCAATTATATCCAGCAGGAAAAGCATTTCCTTGTGAATATCATTTGCGCACAAAATAGCACGTCTTCCGTTCTCGGGGAAATACCGCTCAAGTTTGAAAGGAGATTCAAGATGAGGGAGAACAGCTGCGTCGTCAAGATTATTGAGCCAATCCCTTACCACAGCATCGTGGACATCAAATACGCTGATGACCGGAATAAGGAACAATTTCGACATCAATAAAATATTGTCCTGGAGTTATAAATCTGTTTGCACCACATTATTTTCCATTGCTTTTTGCAGGACGCTTTTAATCTCCTTCCTGATATCAATTCCCCCGGAATTGTCAAGATAAAGTAACCCTTCTTTTATCCTGGCCAAGTCCGGGGAATTATTCTTTAGTTCTGCAATGGCACTGATTAAACTGCTTATGTCCGATTTTTGTGTTTGTCCTGTTATGAATACGAATGAGTTTCCCTCCCGTTCTAATCGTACCATAATTTTACCTCCGATTTATGCAACCATGAATAAATTATACTTAATAGTTTATATCATTTTGTTAAATGGTTTAATGGACTTAAAAAACAAGTAAGCGCATCACCGCTTACCTTAGATATTTACATCGTACAGGGGAATATCCATGCTTGAGTCGTTGACCAGCGAATCAATTGTACTAAGATCGCTCTGCGTCCCGAACTGGTCATTGGAAGGGGTTGTAGTTGCTGCAGCAGAAACTGGTGTTTCTGTCGGAGATACGGATGTTTCAACCTGGGTGGCAGGAGTGGTTGGAGTGGGTGTTACTTCAGATGGCTTATTGCCCACACAACCTAAAGCTGACGCTGCGAGTATGAGCACCAGCAATATATGAACAATTTTCATCTTCCTCACTTCTTCCATTCGCCGCTCACGCCGAAAGCATTTTGGGTTGTATATGTTCCTTTGCCGTTAAGAACTGCTGCGCCTGTTCCTGTCGCAGTGAGGCTGATATTGTTGCCTGATATTGCGACTCTGATGTTGTCGCCCTTTATTGTTGCTGAGTTAAATCCCTGATATTTGACCTGTCCGTTGCCAAGAGTCTGGTTTGTACCGCTGTCTGTGGTAACGGCGGCATTACTTGAGACTGTCAATGTAATGTTTGTTCCGGAAAGCGAAATTGTGACATTTCCTTCGATTACTGCACTGCCGCTGCCATTAGCTGCCAATGTACCTGTCCCTTTGACCAGGGTTTTTCCGCCTCGTCCGTTCTCCTCATTTCCTTGCTTACCTCCTGCTTTGGCATTTCCGCCCGAGAGTTTTCTGAAATCCCCGACGAAATCCTGCAATAGCCTGCTTGCATCTCTCAATGTTCTGATTGTTTGTTTTTGAGAGTCGTCTACGTTATTCAGAAAAGCCTGGGCATCGGTATTATTTATAACCATGCCGGAATCGGCAAATCCTGTGTGGACTGCTAACAGAGCTTCGGTATTATTCTGACCGGCTCTTGCTTCTTGCATCAGATTCGTGAAATTTGCGGCGATTGCATCAAGGTCGGATGTATTTGTGCCATTGGATTTCAGTTTCAGGATTTCCGTATTTAGTTTTGCTGACACGTTATCCGACTTTGAAATGAATTTATTTATTGTATTATCAAGCAGTATTGCGAAATCATACTGGGTTTCAAGTCTTATCCCGGAATATATATTCTTTAATTCGGTATTATCAAGACTTAATGCCTTTGTTGTATTATCCTGTTCTACTTTTGTTCTTAGCTGTTCCAGTTCCGCTACATGAGCATCGGCATTTGCAGAAACATTGAATGGGATTATTCCCTGGTTTTCAGGCTTCTCCACCCTGGATTTCAGGACATCAAGATATGAAATTGTATGATTTATTGCTTTTTCAATGTAATCCTGGGCTTTGAGCACCAGATCTTCCTTTGATTTGCTGTCCTTTTTGGAATTGGATTCCTTTATTGCTTTATCTAATTGTGCCCTCGCATTCTGAAATTGTTTTTCTGTATTTGCAAATTGCTTCTGGTTTCCGTTATTTTCATTTAGCTTTTGGGCTGCTGTGATTCCTGAGAACAGGCTTAAGATAAATACAGCCGCAACAAGCGACGTTAAGATTGTGAACCTATGACTATTTTTCATTTCATTTTGCCTTCTATTATTTTTTGTTCAATCGTAAACTATTCTACGAGTGATTGCCAATATAATCCGGGAATAGATAAGCATGCTTTTATATGATAAAAAATTCAACTTCTTTCAGCCTTTTAAATCCTTTACAAACCTCTATAACGGCTTTTTTAGCTTTATAATAAACTATATATATTCTCTTTTAAGATTAGACTATGTGTTAATTAGAAAAAGGTTTCTCCTGGGAATTATATTTACAGTCATCTTCATCAGCGGCGCGCACGCCGCAACTTTACACGGCACTATTTACGATTGGTCTGATTTTGAAAACCCTCTTAAGGGGGCAATAGTTGAGGTAAATTCCACACCGTCACAGTATATGATATCAACTAACGGGACATATTCATTCAATCTATCATCAGGCAATTATTTGATTAAGGCAAAATACTACAACAATAATATCCTTGAATTTACTGCCGAAGATGAGATAAGTATTGACAGGGAAGGAGATTATGTCCATGACCTCCTCCTTTTCCCGCCCACGGAATTGGATAAACAATATCTTGGCGACATAAACCTGACCGGTGACCTGGTTACAAAAAGCGATTCTAATCAAATTTATTATATAATTACCACCATACTCCTCCTTTTCGCCGCTTTATTCATTCTTTACTGGTGGGGGAAAAAGAAAAATAAGCCGATTGAAAAGAGCTCTGGAGAAACTATTGAGATTCCTCCTGAGATTTCCCCTGAAACAAAAACCGAAAGCATAGAACTGCCTGATGACCTGCGCGAGATTTATGGGCTGTTACTGAAAAAAGGCGGAAGGGTAACCCAGAAGGATTTGAGAAAAGAAGTAAAATACGGAGAGGCGAAAGTCAGCCTGATGATAGCTGACCTGGAAAACAGGGGTTTAGTCAAAAAAATTAAAAGAGGGCGCGCTAATATTATTATTGCCGAAGACAAAAAATAATGCAGTGATTTTCCAAAATCGTAACCTTCATAGACGTAAAAGACCTACAGGTGAATATGATAGATAGAAAGGAAATAATAGAGGTTTTATCGGGTTACGATTTGAATGAAGCCACGGTTGGAGTACTGGCATCCCACTCTGCTCTGGACGTATGCGATGGGGCGGTTGAGGAGGGATTAAGGACTCATGCAGTATGCGAGAGAGGGCGCGAGAAGACTTATACAGAATATTTTAAAGCAGAGAGGAAGAATGGAAAACTCATCCGCGGGATTGTAGATAGCGCCGATGTTTATAATAAATTCAATGAAATATTAAAACCCGCTAATCAGAAGAAACTGCGGGATAAAAACACGACTTTTATTCCCAACCGCTCGTTTACTTCTTATTGCGGGATAGATGAAATTGAGGACAGTTTCAGGGTTCCGATGTTCGGGAGCCGGAACCTGCTCAGGAGCGAAGAGCGGGGAATTGAGCGCGATTATTACTGGCTGCTTGAAAAAGCGGGTCTCCCTTTCCCTGAAAAAATTGAAAACCCGGAAGATATCGACAGCCTCGTTATGGTGAAACTCCCCCATGCAGTAAAGAAACTTGAGCGCGGGTTCTTCACGGCTGCGTCGTTTTCCGAATTCAAGAAAAAATCCGAGGCGTTCCTGAAACAGGGAGTAATTACACGGGAAGCCCTTGCAGAAGCACGGATAGAACGATATGTCATTGGACCGGTTTTTAATCTTGATATGTTCTACTCGCCAATAGAGGAGGAAATGAGCAAAATTGAACTTCTTGGCATCGACTGGCGCTTTGAGACCAGTCTTGACGGGCATGTACGTCTCCCGGCACCGCAGCAGATGACGCTAAATGAGCGGCAGCTCATGCCTGAATATACTGTATGCGGGCACAACTCTGCCACGCTTCGTGAATCGTTGCTTGAGGACGCATTCGAGCTTGCAGAAAAATACGTTGAAGCGACACAGAAATACTATAAACCTGGAATCATAGGCCCATTCTGCCTCCAGACCTGTGTGGACAAAGACCTGAATTTCTATGTATACGACGTGGCGCCGCGTGTGGGCGGGGGCACGAACGTGCATGTATCAGTGGGCCACCCGTACGGCAATACGCTCTGGCGCAAACCCATGAGCACTGGGCGAAGAATGGCGATGGAGATAAGGCGTGCTATCGAAGAGGAGAGAATGGAAGAGATAGTGACATGAGACTTATGATATATCATATTGCAATGGGGAGATGAGACCATAAAATCAATAATACTTGCAGGCGGGTCTGGCACCCGCCTCTGGCCGCTGAGCAGGGAGCAGTACCCGAAACAGTTCCTGAAACTTGGCAAAACGTCGCTTTTCCAGAATACTGTGCTGCGATGTCTCAAGATATCGGACATCACCGAAATATTCGTGGTCACGAACGATGCCCAGAAGTTCTTTGTAACAGGACAAATCGAAGAACTCGGGTATAATCTCCCGGAGGACCAGGTCCTTATCGAACCGCATGGAAAAAATACCCTCCCTGCAATATGTTTTGGAATGAAGGCGATAGAAAAAGAGTTCGGTGAATGCGCAGTTGGCGTGTTCCCTTCAGACCACGTTCTGGACATGGCTGCCATGGATACGATAAGGGGCGCGGAGAAATTGGCCTGGGAATATCTTGTTACATTCGGGATTGCGCCGGCGTTCCCTCATACTGGCTATGGTTACATAAAACCCGGGGAAAATCTGGGAAATGCCAGAAAAGTTATAAAATTCATGGAAAAACCCAAACTTGAGGATGCGAGGAGATATATCGAAGAAGGATGCCTGTGGAACAGCGGCATGTTCCTTTTTAATACAAAACTATTTTTCAACGAACTTAAAACCCATTCGCCTGATATTTTTACTGCATTTACGAAATCCGGTAATGATGCCAATAAAATATACCGGGAACTTCCCTCCATCTCAATTGATTACGGCATCATGGAAAAATCAGGATGTGTGGCAGTTGTAAAGCTGGAATACAAATGGAGCGACCTCGGTGATTTTGATTCCATGTATCTGGAAACTGAAAAAAATGAAAAAGGGAATGCCATCTATAATTGCGAGGATATCTCGATAAATTCCACTTCCAACCTGATTTATTCAAAAAAGGACAAAGCGGTGTCACTTATCGACGTTAATGATGTGGTCGTGGTGGATACAGACGATGCACTTCTTGTATGTCCAAGGAAAAGCTCACAGAAAGTCAAGGAAATAGTTACCGCGCTTAAAGAAAAGAAAGATGAAAGGGCACTTCTTCACCAGACGGTTTACAGACCATGGGGCTCGTACACCGTACTTGAAACGTCAGGAAGACATAAGATAAAAAATATAAGTGTGACGCCGGGAAAAAAACTCAGCCTTCAGATGCACAAATACAGGAGCGAGCACTGGGTAGTGGTAAAAGGAATTGCACTGGTGCAGGTCGATGGCGAAGAAAAACGTCTGGAAGAAGGAGAAAGTACTTTCATAAAGGCAAAAGTAAAGCATCGATTGTCAAACCCAGGAACAATACCGCTTGAAATCATAGAGGTGCAGCTTGGCGATTATGTCGGAGAGGACGATATTGAGAGATTTGAGGATGAATACGGGCGGATTTAAAAGGAATTTAAGAGAGTAGATTACACTATTCCTTTTCTTTAATGTATGTTATTCCTTCAGGTTCTTCGTATTTTGTTTTGATAACAATAGTACTTGAAATCCTGTTAAAGAGCCGAAGCTTTGTTCTGGGCATAGCCAGCCAGCCTACAAGGCAATCAAGCGGCAGAATAAACGCTTTGCCTGCGCTTTCGATTGCAGCCGATGGATAATCTATTTTCTCTCCTTTCCTGCCAGTCACTTTCAGGTTCATTGCCATCTTCCCGACGGACTGGCCGTTATATCCTTCAAATAATGTCCAGTATGCAAACATTAATACTCCGTGAACTCCAAAGCCTTTCAGGCTGATAAAATCAAGATCCCATATAAGCCCCAGCGTGCCTATAATACCGGTTCTCAAAGCACCAATCAGCAGGTTATCGATTAACCATGCCCAGAACCTGCTATCCCATTTTGCCAAGCGTATTGTTTCCATATTCTACCACGAAACCACTTTATCATATTCAAACAACATCTTCACAATCCTCCGGTGATCTACACATTTATGCCCTGTAACCCCTCTCGCTTCTGCATCCTCAGAGCACGCATAGGTCGTTAAATCAGGTTTTGCATAAACGGCATCATGCAATAGCAATATTGCCACTTCGTTGTCTTTGCTCTGGGCTTTTGCTATCTCAAGCGGCGTTACATCGTTCGGGTTCCGGATAATGTGCAGTATTTTCATAATTAAAATGGTATCACTATATCGGATTCTGTTATCGTTTTCACAAGCTCTTCCCTTTCTATTGCCCTGACATTCGCAGTAAGGGTTGATATGCCCCTTTTCTGCATGGAAAGCTTATCAGCCAGCATCGGGCATTTCAGCATCGAAAGCGCCTCAAATTCCTTGTTCAACGGTTTCAAATTAATGAGTTCAGGCTTTGTCCGGGTCGCAGAATAAACACCGTCGTCAAGGAAAATAACCGTGACCTTATCCTCTCGCAGCGTCAGTCCCACGCTCATCCTGAGAGCCTCTGCATTCCTGCGTGTATTCATTGGGAGATTTCTTACAATCACTGTTATTTTTTTCATCGTTCACCCGAAAGAAATGAACCGGTCAACATCGCTCGCTATGCATGCGTGGTCGTACTGGCTGCCGAACAGGATGCCGTTCACCCTGGCGATATTTCGCTGCTCCACATTGAACGCGCAGACGGCGATATTAACGCCTTTATCGACCAATCCTGCAAACTCTTTTTTATGAATATTATAAACGCCGTCGTACATCAAAAAAATCGATACTTCATGACCCTGTTCCCTTGCAGCCGAGCTTATTGAAATAACGGTATTGGTATTCTCGTTCTCAGGGCTTGTGGTCAAAAGTATCCCGAGCTTCATGCTTTACGAATCCTGACAATCCAGAGGTGTTCGCCTTTCTGCTCGATTCCCATTATTTTATGCCCCTCGTTTTTCAGGCTGCGGGGCACGTTCTCTACTGCGGGGGCATGGTCAAATGTCACGCACAATTCCTCGCCGCATTCAAGTTCTTCGAGTTTGAGTTTTGTTTTTACAAACGTATAGGGGCACACTTCCCCTTTCAAGTCAAGTTCAATTGCCATTTTTTCACCATATCCTGCATGAGTCTCCGTATATCTCTTCCTGTATCGATGTTATTTTGGGTTGTTCCCCACATACGGGGCACTGCTTGTTCCAGCGCATTTTGATCTCGTCAAAGGTCATGTTGAGCGCATCGTAGTAAATAAGGCGCCCCGTAAGGAGCTCGCCTATGCCGAGCAGGTATTTTACCACTTCGGTCGCCTGTATTACGCCTATTATGCCCGGGAGAACACCAAGAACTCCTGCTTCCTGGCAGCTCGGCACCATTCCCGGCGGGGGCGCGTGTTCAAAGAGACACCTGTAGCACGGGCCTTTGTGCGGTATTATTGTTGTGACCTGTCCTTCGAACCTGTATATGCTGCCGTGGGACAGCGGCGTGTCTGTGATAACACATGCATCGTTAACAAGGTATCGGGTTGCAAAGTTATCAGAGCCGTCGACCACGATATCATATTCGTTGAAAATATCTATGACATTATTGGCATTCAGCCTTTCGATATAGGTCTTTACCTCGATATCGGGATTGAGATTATTGACGAATTGTTTTGCCGACTCAGCTTTAGGTTTGCCCACATTTCCGCCGTGGATAACCTGGCGCTGGAGGTTGCTGAGATCGACAGTGTCGTCATCTATTATCCCGAGCGTTCCCACGCCTGCCGCAGCAAGGTATTCGATTATGGGCGCGCCAAGGCCGCCGGCGCCTATGCATAATACTTTCGAGGAGAGAAGTTTCTTTTGTCCTTTTCCGCCAACTTCAGGTAAAATGATGTGGCGCGAGTATCTTCTTATTTGTTCTTCACTGAATCCGCCTAACATTGTTTTATCACCATATTATTACTGGGAGTATTATTTACACCCATAAAGTATTACTGCCATATATAATTTGTGGTAAAT
>JAPMTY010000118.1 GCA_026552835.1 Candidatus Methanoperedens sp. | reverse complement strand
CAATGTGTTATTCCTGGTGCCATCATCGGTATAAAACGGATTACCGGGAACGAATGCAACATTCTCTTTCACTGCAAGCTCAAATAAGTCCAGTGACGATGCCCCCTCAGGAAGCGTTACCCATAAAAACATCCCGCCTTCAGGTTTTGTGTACTTAACCTCTTCCGGGAAGTACTCAGCCATCATTTCAATCATCAAATCCCGCCGTTTTCCATAGGCAGCCCTTATTTTTATAATGTGTTCGTCTATATCGTTATCCATCAGGTACTGATGTACAATCCTCTGTGAAAGGGAATTCGAATGCAAGTCGGCAGCCTGCTTTGCGACAATCAATTTCTCCATTATTTCTTTTCCTGCGCATATCCACCCGATTCTTAATCCCGGTGAGATTATTTTTGAAAACGTCCCCAAAAGAATTGTATTCTCCGAATATTTCCTTATGCAAGGCAAATCTTCCCCGGTAAATCTTATTTCGCCGTATGGATTATCCTCAACGCAAATGGCGTTATGATTTTCGAGAATATCGGCAACATCTTTTCTTTTTTGTCCTGAGTAGGTAATCCCTGATGGATTCTGGAAATTGGGAATGGTGTAAAGGAGCTTTGCATCATCTTCGCTCAACGCTTTTTCCAGTAAATCAGTGTCTATTCCATCATCGAGAAGAGGTACGGATCGAAAAATCGGTTCGAAGATGGAAAAAGCCTGAATTGCTCCCAGGTATCCGGGTCTTTCGATAACAACCCTGTCTCCTTTATTCAAAAAAACTTTTCCGATTAAGTCAATGCCCTGCTGCGAACCGTTAGTAATTAATATATCGTCAGGTTCTATATTTAACCCGTTTTTCCTGAGATACCTTTTGGAAATGAACTCCCTCAAAGGTAAATATCCCTCACTCGTACTGTATTGAAGAACATTCCTGCCATCATCCGCCAAAACCTTTGTGGAAGCTCTTGCAATTTCTTCCGCCGGGAAAAACCGGGGATTCGGAAGTCCGCCTGCAAATGATATCACTTCCGGCTGCTGGGTAACTTTCAATATTTCCCTGATGAAGGACTTACTGGTGGTCTTCATCCTGTCGGCAAATCTGTTGTTCATGCAGGTATCCTTTTAATATTCAATCCGAGTTAAGTGTTTCCATATGTGATTCTTGATTATTCAGGGCGCAAGATATCCAGTATTTTCTAATTATATCAGATAAGCGCTTGATTTTCAGGTTTTAAGGGAAGTAGTTCTGGCTTTCCATCACCTTTGTGGCTGTAATAATAATTTGGATATTTGTAACTGATGTAGCATCCTTCACCGAGCATGAGAGTACGTTTATCGTTGCAATTAAAAACCCAGGAATTGACAATAGCCAAAGGCTTTTACATAATGGCGTACAAATAAAGTATGGGTTAGTATGGCTGACAACAATAAATTACTGAAAATCATAACAATAATCCTTTCTGTTTTAGTGATAGGTTCAACTTTCCAATTATATACGAATCTTCAACAAATAAATCTCCAGAACCAGGCTATTACCGGTCTGACTGCAGACAACAATGCCCAGAAAGCAACGATTTCAGGGCTTGAAATAAGCGTAAATAATCTTAAACAGAATTTATCAACGACAGAGACGCAGCTCAAAAACGAAACGCAAAAAACCCAGCAGCTCGAAGATAAAATTACAAGCCTCACCTTAGTCTCACGAGCCGATTATGATGTCCTGGCTGTGGATATTAATGATGTAGGTAACGTGATTCCTCTTGAAGTCATTTTAAGGAATGGAACCGGGGAGCTTTTACTTAATGTCGCCAATGTCCTGCTTGACCCGACTATTCAAACTTCGGCACAAACTGCGGTGCATGTAGCGCGGGATGTAACGAGGAAAAACCTGGCAGATAAGGACGTTCTCATCAATATAATGTCCCCAACGCAGGAACAATTACTCATATCAGGAGGAAGCGGCGGCAGTGCCATGACACTTGCGACTATCGCGGCCATCCAGGGAAAAACACCACGAAAAGATGTTCTGATCACAGGGACAATAAATGATGACCACAGCATTGGACAAATCGGGGCTGCCAGAGCAAAAGGACTGGCTGCCAAAGATGCCGGAGCTGTCTTGTTCCTTGTTCCCATCGGGCAAAGTGCTGATGTCGGAAATATCGGGATTGAGGTGAGGGAGGTCGGGACTATAGAGGATGCGATGACGTATGTCTTGCAATAGTCTTGACAGCAAAAACGAAAGCAGATGAATCTTGCGTCAATGTTTACGTCAACCTGTTAATGCTTTGTTTGAGGGATGAAATTTTATTTCCTCCCTATCCCCATCTTCATCTTAACATCCTCGACATCCCAATCCTTCACAAGCGCGCCTGCAGCTTCAATCTCAGGACCGATACTCAATGAGCCTGCCCTGACTTCTCCTGAAATAAAATCCTTTAAGTCAAGTATTAGTGCAGCGACACGCTCATCCTTGATTTCCACAATTGCGTTAATCTCTTCATCAACTGCAAGGTCAAGTTCCTTTCTCATATCCTGGAGCCTTCTTATGACCTCGCGGGAATATCCTTCGGATTCGATCTCGCGCGTAAGTTCAGTATCAACGAACACTTCCCCCTGCGAAAATCCGGCGCCGGCAATAGCAGCCGGGATTAAATCCTTGAAACTTACCATTTCCTGCGTTATTATTCCGGCTTTAAGCTCATACTGTCCAGTTTCCAGGATTGCCTTTTTTATTTTCCTGCCGTCGGCTTTCTTTAGCTCTGCAATTACTTTGCCAGCATCCTTTTTAAAAGCGGGCCCAAGCGTCGCATGATTGGGCAGTACTTCCACGCCAAGTTCTTCCCAGGTTTCACCTTCTTTTAGTAAAACTATTTCCTTGGCATTTGTCTGCTCTTTCAATACGGATTCGAGGCTTGAAACTGCCTCATTTACTATTTCGTTCTTAGGCGAGATGACGATTCTTTTCACAGGCCATCTCAGTTTGCGCTTCAGTTTCTGTCTTGCATTGGATGACGCTTCAACTATCTCCCTTATGATGTCCATTTTTTTCTCCAAGTCGGCGTCAATGAAATTTTCCTTTGGCTTAACCCACTCGCACAAATGAACGCTCTCAGGTGCGTTACGGTTGATGTTGCGAACGAGATTCTGGTACATCTCCTCGGAAATATGAGGCATAAAAGGCGCTATGAGTTTTGTTATTGTGACAAGGACTTCATACAGTGTATAATAAGCCGCCAGTTTATCAGGGTCGTTTGCCTCACGCCATGTCCTTGGCCTTATGAGCTGGATATACCATCGCGAGAGGTCTTCAAGTATGAACTCCGATATCGGGCGCGTTGCTTTATGAAGGTTATACTCCGCCATTGCCAGGTCAACGGATTTTATCAGGGACTGCATCCTTGAAAGTATCCACCTGTCTTCAATGCGAAGCGGCAAAGTCGCAAGTTTCTTATCAAGGTCAACAGGGTTAAATTTATCAAGGATCATGTACGGAAGCGGGAACTTGTACACGTTCCAGAGGATATTCAGCATCCTGTGGATATTTCCCACCTCATCCCAGCTGAATTTCAGGTCTTCCCACGGCGCATTCTGGGAAAGCACGTAAAACCGCAGCGATTCAGCCCCGTATTTTGTGATAACATCGTCAGGCGAGACAACATTCCCAAGACTCTTTGACATTTTCTTGCCTTCGGTGTCAAGGGTGAAACCATGCATCAGCACGCTCTTGTAGGGTGCTTTCCCGAATGAGACCATGCTTGCGCCCATCTGGGAATAGAACCACCCGCGCGTCTGGTCATGCCCTTCTGTAATAAAATCGGCTGGCCACCACTCTTTAAATGCTTTTTCATCGCGCGGGAAATTCAACGTTGCCCATGAGGCTACCGCCGAATCGAACCATACGTCGAAAACATCGGGAACCCTGCTCATCCTGTTGTCGCACTTACTGCATTTGATATGGATATTATCAACGTTAGGCCTGTGAAGGTCTGAAAGCGTTTTCACTCCCGACCTTGATTTCAGCTCGTCCATCGTTCCCATTACCTCCACCGCGCCGCAAAAATCGCACACCCATACCGGAATCGGAATTCCCCAGTATCTCTGCCTGGAAATGCACCAGTCGCGCGAGCCCGCGACCCAGTCAGCAAACCGCGCAGTTCCCGCCCATTCGGGGTACCATTTCACTTTTTTAATCTCCTCAAGCATTTTTTCCTTGAGGTCGGTTACCTTCAGGAACCACTGCTCTGTGGCAAGATAGATTATAGGCGTCTTGCATCTCCAGCAATGGCCGTAGCGGTGCGAGATTGTGCCGCTTGAAAGGAGCAGGTTTTTTTCTTTGAGGTCGTCGAGCACGACCTTATTGGCTTCCCTGACATGCATTCCCTTGTATTCCCCGGCTTCTTCGGTGTATTTGCCGTCAGGCCCTACTGGACAGAATATCGGCAATTTATGTTTCATTCCGAGTTCAAAGTCGTCAATGCCGTGACCGGGCGCAATATGAACGCAGCCGGTGTTTTCAGCTGTTACGAAATCCGCCATGTAAACATTATGCTGGAATTCATTCTGTTTTGGTACTTTATGACCAAGAGGCGCCTTGTATTCGATTTTCAGTTCCTCTCCCAGAATCGTTTCAAGGACTTCGAACTCTTTGTACCGTCCCTGTTTCATGACATTTTTCATGAGTTCGGATGCCATTATGAGAATCTCAACTTTTCCGTCTTTTATGACCTTTACTTTTACATACTCAAAAGAAGGATGCACAGCAACTGCAATGTTTGCAGGAATAGTCCACGGGGTCGTAGTCCAGATTACGATATAGGTGTTCTCCTCGTTCGCAACCGGGAATTTGATATAAACAGAAGGGTCGGTAACATCCGAATATTCAACCTCGGAGTCGGCTATGGCGGTTTCGCAGCGCGGGCACCAGTTCACAACGCGCAGGCCTTTTTCAAGGAGTTTCTTTTCGTGCGCTTTTTTCAATGTCCACCATGCAGCTTCGATGTACTCGTCCCGCAATGTCATGTACGGGTCTTTCCAGTTAAGCCAGACGCCAAGGTTCTGGAACTGGAGGGTCATTTCATCGCGGTGTGAGAGGGCGAATTCCTTGCATTTGGCCACGAAATTGCCAACACCGTATTTTTCAATATCCTTTTTTGATGTAAAGCCGAGTACGCCTTCAACTTTTACCTCAATGGGCAGGCCGTGCATATCCCACCCGGCGCGGTCAAGTATATGGAAGCCGTTCATGGATTTATAGCGCAGTATAGAATCCTTTATTATCTTATTCCAGGCTGTGCCAAGATGAATTCGACCTGTGGTGTATGGCGGTCCGTCAACAAAAAAGAATCTCTTGCCGTTTTTCCGCTGTTCTCTTACCTTTGAATAAGCGTCTATTTCATCCCAGAATTTGCGTATATCCTGTTCTAAGTTTTTTGCATCATATTGCGCTGCTTCTTTTAACATGAAAATAATCTCCAGTAAAATCCTATGATATCTTAATTAACTACGGGTTTATCGAAGTTTAGTAATGTGATAATGCAATTAAAACTTTATGGTGTTAATAAAACCCAATCCCCAGAGATTCAAAAAGTATGTATAGAA
Source organism: Candidatus Methanoperedens sp. (assembly GCA_026552835.1). The sequence continues at coordinate 3,149 of JAPMTY010000118.1, read as the reverse complement.
AAGATACAGAGTATAAGTTATGCAACGTCTTCCCCCTAACCAGCGACTGACTACAAATTTTCCCGTCCTTCATTTCGGAAGAGTGCCCGAATTTGATAAAGTAACCTGGGATTTCAGTGTGGAAGGCCTTGTAGAAAATCCGGTCAGGCTTAGATATGATGAATTCCTGGCGCTTGAAAGGACGGTTGATGTAAGTGATTTTCATTGCGTAACCGGATGGAGCAGGTTTGATAATAAATGGGAAGGCGTTCGCTTCAGTGATGTTGCTAAGCTTGTAAAACCCAAAGCTAATGCCCGGTTTGCTACCGTCGAGGCTGACGGCGGCTACACTACAAGCCTCCCGCTTGCTGAGCTTATGGAACCGGATGTGCTTTTTGCTTACGCTTTTGAGGGAAAGCCGCTTGAACCCATACACGGCGGACCGCTTCGCCTCGTTGTCCCGAAAAAATACGCTTACAAGAGCGCCAAATGGGTGAGGAGGGTTGTGTTCACCGAAAAGCAGGAGTTGGGTTACTGGGAGCAGCGCGGGTACAGCAACAGCGCTGACCCGTGGAAGGAAGAGAGGTATTCATATTAGGATTCGTTTAGCAATTCACTTCTCTTCACAAGCGGTATGAGTTCGACATCGGTTTTCGAAAGAGCAGCAAGCGCCCCCTCCTCGCGGTCAACCACCACGATAACATACCGAACGACCACCCCTTCACCCCGCAGCATTTCTATGGCTCTCAGGACAGAACCGCCTGTCGTTGCGACATCCTCGACCATTAAAACCGATTCACCAGGCTTGAATTCACCCACGATTTGCCCTTTCGTGCCGTATTCTTTCGCTTCTTTCCTTATGATTATCAGGGGCAATCCCGTTTCCAGAGATACCGCGACGGCTATGGGCACTCCCCCGAGAGCCACGCAGCCTATATAATCCGCAGATATGGAATGGGATTTTATTTTCTCATTTATGGCATGAGCTATGATTTTCAATATTCGCGGGTTCGTGCTTGCTTTTTTTATATCGACATAATACCTGCTCTTCTTTCCAGAAGCAAGAGTAAAATCACCGAACTTGATCGCGCCGCATTCTTTCAAAGCCTCAGCAAGTTTTTCCATTACCATGGCTCCTTTTTTAATTTGGCATAATACCCGATTATATTGGTCAGGCGATGAAGAATCGGGGTAAAAATGATGACTGTAATTATTATCCAGAAAGTAAAGTTGTCAGTAAACCACTTCGGCTCTACAATATACGCAAGAATCCAGGCTCCTGCTACAAAATCCAGCTGGTCCACAAGCGGAAATTCAGCTCCCCGCGCTAATCCAAGCCGTCGTTTAAAAAAACTTTTTACGATATCGCCAAGCAATGCGCCAAACGATAGGGCAATCACCGCGCTGAGAGTAAAATCTCCTAATGAAAATTGGGGCTGTACCTGCATCTGGATGAGTCCGATGATAATGCCGCAGACTGTCCCCCCGATAAGTCCCCGGAATGTCTTCCCGTCGCCCAATATTCGTCTCCCGTCCTTACAGTTCTTCCCGAAATCAATGGGAGTCCCGCCTCCGAATACAACGGCTGTGGGATTTGCAATATAAGCCGGAAGCATCAACCATGTCGCCTGGAGAATATATCCGGTTATTACTGCAATTGTCTCAAACATATATCTCAAGCGCTCCGGTCAAATTGCTCGACTTTGACGCCTGCTTTGTTAAAAAAATTCAGGGCTTCCTTATCCGGGTAAACCACCCCGAAAACCACTTTTTCAATCCTTGCATTTATCAGCATCTTTGCGCACAGGATGCAGGGCTGGTGGGTGCAATAAATTGTTGAGTCCTCAATGCTCACGCCATGCAGCGCCGCCTGTATAATGGCATTCTGTTCAGCATGAACGGCGCGGCAGAGTTCATGCCTTGTCCCCGAGGCTATATTATTTTGCTGCCTAATGCATCCGATATCAAGGCAGTGTTCCAGGTTTCTCGGTGCGCCGTTATAACCTGTGGAAAGTATCCTTTTATCTTTCACGATGACGGCGCCGACCTGGTTTCTGAGGCAGGTGGAGCGTTTTGCAACTATTGTCGCTATCTCCATGAAGTATTCATCTATTGTGGGTCGCATCGGCAATTAATAAGCGCCAAACGATAAATATTTACTGCTTAAAAATCAATTGTTCTGTATGAAATCCATTGTTTTGCTTTCATCAGGACTTGATTCCACGGTTGCTTTTAAGGAAGCTTTTAACAGGTGCGACGAAGTGGTTTGCGTGACATTTGACTATGGGCAGAGGGCGAGGGAAAAAGAGATCGCTTTTGCGAAAACCATCTGCGAGCGATTCAAGGTCGGCCACATCATAATTTCTCTTCCGTGGTACGGCACTTTTCGCGGCGCGCTTACAGGCGGCGGGCCGCTGCCGAAAATATCTGGGAATGAACTTGATGATAAAGAGATTACACAAAAAAGTGCAGAAGAAGTCTGGGTGCCGGCACGCAATGTTGTTTTTCTTTCAATAGGCGCGGCTCTTGCTGAGAACTATAAATATGACCTTATTGTTACGGGTTTTGACGCCGAAGAAGCTGCAACTTTCCCGGATAACACGCCTGAATTCGTGGAGCGTTTCAATGAAATGCTTAAATTCGGAACGCTGGTGCACCCATCGGTCTATACGCCGCTTATTTCCATGAATAAAGCTGATATCGTAAGACGTGGGCTGGAAATTGATGCGCCTCTTGAATGGTCATGGTCATGGTATGAAGGCAAGGAAAGACCGTGCGGCGTGTGCGAGTCATGCCTCAGGCGCAAGCGTGCTTTTGAAATGGTTGGGGTAAAAGATCCTCTGCTTGAACGGACAGGGATATAATTTTTCCACATAAATCTCACAGCGGAGAGTGCGAAGATTTTCTGATGTGCTTTGCGAACTTTGCGCCTGGTATGAAAAATCAACAACTAACTCGTACGAACTGATACGAACTCACGCCGCCGGAGTTCGTACGAGTTCGTATTAGTTCGTTGTTAATGTCCTTTTTGCAGCGATTATTATTCCAGTTCAAACTTGATGGTGCATTCACCAACAACGCCGGGCTTTTCAACACCCTTTGTTATCACATTTCTTCCGATTTTCTTGACAGCCGCGTACTTTGCAGCCTGCATGATAGGACATGCGGTT
>JAPMTY010000117.1 GCA_026552835.1 Candidatus Methanoperedens sp. | reverse complement strand
ACGGCAAAGCGCAGGTTGTTGTCGTGTCGTCCAATTGCTTTGAAAAGACCATGAATGAGGTTAAGAGCGTGCCTGTTATCAATTTCCCGGGAACCAGCGTTGACCTCGGGGTTGCATGCGGCAAACCGTTTTCGATTGCTGTGCTTGCAGTGCTGGAACCTGGAGAGTCTGAAATACTCTCTTTCAAAGCTGAATGAACGTCAATGGGTTCATCAAAGTTTGACGAACCTGTCTAAAAAGGAATGATAATCAATGGGTTCATCAAAAAGTGAAGTCAAATTAAGCACTGATGGAATACGGTATATAGCATTATTTGAAAACCTGACAGGTGCAAGGGCGAGAGATTGCTATGAGGATTTGGAGAACAACCGGCTGTTGTTTGTTGTCAAAAACGGCGATATGGGATTGGCAATCGGGAAAGGCGGCGACAATATCAACCGCGTGAAAAAAGCTATCGGGAAACACATTGAAATCATCGAACATTCAGATGACCCTGCCGAGTTCGTGAAAAATGCATTTCATCCTGTTTTGGTAAAAAATATAAATATCTCAGTTAGTGATGGTAAGCGCATAGCTTATGTAGAAGTTCCAACTAAAGAGAAGGGGCTTGCCATCGGGAGAGACGGCAAAAATATCGAAAAGGTAAAAAAGCTCTCCTTAAGGCACCACAATATAAACGATGTGATTATTCAGTAATTAAAATTATTTGGAGGAAAAAAACCACATGGGAAAAGGAATATTCGCAGCTCGCAAACTAAAGAGCGATAGTAAAAATTTTAGATGGGCAGATGGAGATTACGCAAGACGAGCCCTTAACCTGGATGTCAAGGCAGACCCTCTCGGGGGAGCGCCCCAGGCACGAGGTATTGCGCTTGAAAAGGTCGGCGTTGAGGCAAAACAGCCCAATTCCGCTATCCGTAAATGCATACGACTTCAGCTTATCAAGAACGGAAAACAAATATCAGCATTTTGCCCCGGTGACGGCGCGATCAATTTCATCGATGAACACGATGAAGTTATCGTGGAACGGATAGGCGGCAGGATGGGCGGCGCTATGGGAGATATCCCTGGAGTACGCTGGAAAGTGGTTGCTGTGAACAACGTGAACCTGAGAATGCTTGTTCTGGGTAAGAAGGAAAAACCGGTGAGATAATATGCAAAAATTATTCGGGAAATGGGATTTTACTGAAGTTGAGGTTAAAGACCCAAGCGTTAAAGGCTATATCAATCTCTTACCGATTGTTATTCCACACTCCGGCGGCAGGAATGCAAAACAGCAGTTCAGTAAATCGACATATAACATCGTCGAGCGGCTTGTCAATAAGATAATGCGTGAAGAAAACAACACGGGGCAGAAGATAACGGTTATCAATAATATCAAGGATGCTTTTGAAATCGTCAATAAGAAAACTGGACAGAATCCCGTGCAGGTGCTTGTGAATGCTATAATAAACGCAGGGCCAAGAGAGGAAACTGTACGATTGCAGTACGGTGGTATCGCAGTTCCGAAATCCGTGGACACAGCGCCCCAGCGCCGCGTGGATACAGCATTACGGCTCATAGCCGAAGGGGCGCAGCAAGCGTCTTTCGGCACAAAGAAGACACTTTCGAGCGCTCTTGCAGATGAAATAATCGCAGCAGCCAACCATGACGTTAAAGGATACGCCATGGGCAAGAAGGACAATATCGAGAGAGTTGCGAAGGCAGCGCGGTAAAATCGCATAACCTCAGGGTTATGTGATACTTTTTTATTTTCCAATCTGGTTCATTCTATCCATATCACTTATAAAACAGTAATATTAGCATTTTTCCTTATCCCGTAATGTTTTTCCGGTTTTCAAAGTGTTTATATAGGATAGAATAATAGAGAACCAAAACTTCCAATAAACGAGGTAAATCATATTATGGGCAGAAGAAAAAAAATGGTCGAGCGTGTAACAGTGCTGATGGATAAACCCGAGTTTATTCGCAACATCGGCACAGTGGCGCATATCGACCATGGTAAAACAACATTCTCAGATAACCTGCTTGCAGGAGCCGGCATGATTTCAAAAGAGCTGGCAGGCGAGCAGTTATTCATGGACTTTGATGAAGAAGAACAGAGACGTGGAATCACGATTGATGCCGCAACTGTCTCAATGGTGCACGAATACGAGGGCAAAGAATACCTTATCAATCTTATCGACACGCCGGGACACGTTGACTTCGGCGGTGACGTTACTCGCGCCATGAGGGCCGTAGATGGCGCGGTTGTACTGGTTGATGCTGTCGAAGGTCCAATGCCGCAGACAGAAACAGTGCTTCGGCAGGCGCTTCGTGAAAATGTAACGCCAATTCTTTTTATTAACAAGGTTGACCGACTCATTAATGAGTTAAAGCTCACTCCGGCTGACATGCAAATGCGCCTGGGGCTTGTAATAGACAAGGTCAATAAGATAGTTAAAGGCCTGAAGCCCGATCAGTATGAAAAACTGAAGCTGGACCCTGTAGTTGGCAAAGTTGCATTCGGATCAGCCCTTAATAACTGGGCAATCAGCGTTCCTTACATGAAAAAGACCGGCATCGGATTTAAGGAAATTATCGAATTATGCCAGGCTGAAAAGCAAAATGTACTTGCTGAAAAATGTCCGCTTCATGTTGTAATGAATGACATGATAATAAAATTCCTTCCAAGCCCTGCCCAGGCACAACAGGAGCGAATAAAAGTCATCTGGCATGGGGATAAGGAAAGCGAAATCGGGAAATCCATGATAGAAGTGGACAGGAACGGCAAGGTAGCTCTTATGATAACCGATATCACCACCGACCCGCATGCAGGAGAAGTGGCAAGCGGAAGGCTTTTCTCCGGTACTCTTGAGAGGGGTAAGGAAATTTACATTTCAGGAATGCCTAACGCTAACAGAATCCAGTCAGTAGGTATCTTCATGGGTCCTGAGCGAATAGAGTGCGATAAAATTCCTGCAGGAAATATCGTAGCAGTAACAGGTTTGACTGATGCAATCGTTGGTTCGACAGCATCAACAGACAAGAGCATGACGCCATTTGAGAGTATAAGGCATGTCAGCGAGCCCGTGATGACGGTTGCCGTTGAAGCTAAACACATGAAAGATCTGCCAAAACTGGTTGAAGTATTAAGGCAGGTTGCAAAAGAAGACCCTACCCTTAAAGTAATGATAAACCAGGAAACAGGAGAGCATTTGCTGGCAGGAATGGGTGAACTGCATCTTGAGGTTGTTGCAGGCAGGATCCAGCGCGACAAACACGTTGAGATTACCACTTCAAAGCCGCTTGTGGTATACAGGGAAACGATCTCAACTCATGCCGGGCCTGTAGAAGGAAAATCCCCTAACAGGCATAACAGGTTCTATGTTGAAGTTGAACCGTTGTCTCCCACTGTAATTGAGCTTATTAAGAATAATGAAGTTTCAATGAGGCAACCTGAAGTTGAGCGCAGGGATATTCTCATGAAAGCGGGTTTCACCAAGGATGAAGCGAAAGGAATTACCCATATCTATGAGACCAATGTCTTTATCGATATGACGAAAGGTATCCAGTATTTGAATGAAACAATGGAACTCATACTCGAAGGCTATGAAGAAGTCATGAAGGCAGGACCGATGTCAAGGGAACCTGTAATGGGAGTCAAGGTAAAATTAATGGACGCTAAACTCCATGAAGACTCAATACACAGGGGACCGGCACAGGTCATCCCGGCGTCAAGACAGGCCGTCCAGGCTGCAATGCTTATGGCAGGGGCTACGCTCCTTGAACCATTCCAGAAAGTGTTCATCCATGTTCCCCAGGACCAGATGGGCGGCGCGATGCGTGAAATGCAGGGAAGGCGCGGGTCCATACTTGATATGAAAACAGAAGGCGATACCACAATTATCGAGGCCAAGGCGCCTGTTGCACAGTTGTTCGGATTTTCCGGCGATATACGCTCAGCAACCGAGGGCAGGGCAATGTGGAGCACGGAATTTGTGGGATTTGAACCCATACCCGGGAACATGCTCAATGATATTGTGATGGATATCAGGAAACGCAAAGGATTGAAACTGGAAATGCCAAAACCGAGTGATTTCATCAGTCCCTGAACAACGCAAGGTTTAAAAACAAAAACAACAATACGAACACAAAACAATTTCCTAAAAAATTAAAGGAGAAATATTATGGCAGAGAAACCACATTTAAATTTAGCAGTCATCGGGCATATCGACCACGGTAAATCAACACTTGTAGGTAGATTATTGTTTGAGACTGGCGCGGTACCGCCGCATATTATCGAAAAGTATAGAGAAGAAGCAAAAGCGAAAGGAAAAGAATCCTTCGTATTTGCATGGGTCATGGACTCTCTTAAGGAAGAGAGGGACAGGGGTATCACAATCGATGTGGCTCACCAGAGATTTGATACTGCAAAATATTATTTCACAATCGTGGATTGTCCCGGCCACAGAGACTTCGTCAAGAACATGATAACAGGCGCCTCACAGGCAGACGCAGCCATCCTGGTATGCGCTGCTAAAGAGGGTGTCCAGTCACAGACAAAAGAACATGTATTCCTTGCAAGAACTCTGGGTATTACCCAGTTGATCATAGCAATCAACAAGATTGATGAAGTAAACTATGACAAGGCACGATATGATGCAGTTAAAACCGAGGTCAGTACCCTTCTTAAAATGGTCGGCTATAAACCGGATGAAATGAACTTCATCCCAACTTCAGCTTTCAAAGGCGATAATCTTGCTAAGGCAAGCGAGAACACCAAATGGTACACAGGACCAACCCTGCTGGCAGCTCTTGATACGTTGAAACTGCCTGAGAAACCTGTAACATTACCACTTCGCATTCCTGTCCAGGACGCATATACGATTTCCGGTATCGGAACAGTTCCTGTGGGAAGAGTTGAGACTGGAAGGATGAAACCCGGAGATAAAATAATATTCATGCCGGCAAAAGCAGTCGGTGAAGTCAAATCCATTGAAATGCATCACCAGGAAATCAAAGAAGCACTCCCGGGCGATAACATCGGATGGAACGTAAGAGGCGTTGAGAAAAAGGATATCAGGCGCGGAGATGTCTGCGGACCTGTTGATAGGCCGCCAGTGGTTGCAGAAGAATTTACTGCACAGATCGTAGTATTACAGCATCCGTCTGCGATTACAATTGGCTATACACCCGTTCTCCACTGCCATACTGCACAGGTTGCCGGTACAATCACAGCAATATT
>JAPMTY010000024.1 GCA_026552835.1 Candidatus Methanoperedens sp. | reverse complement strand
TTCCTGTTTCACATATTTAAGTAAGGTTTTCAATACGTTCTTCGCATCACCGACTATCGGGACGTCAACGCGGACATTTTTCCCAATCTCAGCAGGGTCGATATCTATGTGGATTATCTTTGCGTTGGGGGCAAACGCTGAGATCTTGCCCGTAACGCGGTCATCAAAGCGCACTCCAATCGCTATAATCAAATCGGATTCCTGGACTGCATAATTGGCATACCTGGTTCCGTGCATGCCCAGCATTCCTACAGACAGGGGATGTGCTGACGGGAACGCGCCCATTCCCATGAGCGTGGTCGTGACCGGCGCCATTATGTCCTCGGCAAGTGTGCGCAGCTCTTCGGTCGCGTTTGAAAATATAATACCTCCCCCGACATAGAATATAGGCTTTTCAGCTTTGAGGATAAGCGAAGCTGCTTTTTTTATCTGCTGTTCGTTCCCTGCATAAGTCGGCTTGTATCCCCGCAGTTCTATTTTTTCAGGGTATTCAAAATCGATTGCCTCAATCTGGGTATCTTTGGGTATATCTATAAGCACAGGACCGGGTCTGCCTGTTCTGGCGATATAGAATGCTTCTTTGAATATCCTGGGAATATCGTTTGTATCCTGTACAAGGTAATTATGCTTCGTAATCGGGAGGGTTATACCTGTGATATTGGCTTCCTGGAAAGCGTCGTTGCCAATGAGCGAGCGCGGTACCTGCCCCGTAATTGCAACGATGGGTATAGAATCCATATAGGCAGTGGCGATACCTGTGACGAGGTTTGTCGCGCCCGGCCCTGAAGTTGCAAGGCACACGCCAACTTTCCCCGTGGCTCTTGCGAATCCATCTGCTGCATGCGCGGCTGCCTGCTCGTGCCTTACAAGAATGTGCCTTATTTTGGCATCATAGAGTTCATCGTACAGCGGCAGCACCTGACCGCCGGGATAGCCGAACAATACCTCGACATCTTCACAGTAAAGTGATTCTATGACCGCTCTTGCACCTGGCATTTTTTGTTTTGTCATTACATCTCCAGTCCCCGTATTACGGGGTAGACTTCTTCATCATAACACATATTAATGTTTTATAAATATTTCCTAACTTTTCTTCTGTTCCTGCTGTATCAGCCTGTTTATGCCCTCAAGCACGGCTTCGACTGATGCCATTATGATATCAGTGCGTGCGCCGCGGGCTGTGATGGTCCTGCCGCCTTTACTGAGCTTCACCCAGACCTCAACCAGCGCGTCAGTCCCGCCCGTTATTGCATCCACATGATATTCATCAAGATGTATGTCGGCTACACCCGACAAAGCTTTTTTCAATGCATTGATGGCAGCGTCAACTGGTCCAGTTCCCACGCCTGCTTCAACGACATGATTTCCATTGACCTTCAGCCTTATAGAGGCGGTGGGCATCACAGTATTTCCGGCTACGACAGTGAGTTCCTCAAGTTTGATCTTGGCTTCCTGGTAAATCCCGAGCACCGTTTCTGCAATGGTCTGGAGGTCAGCATCGGTTACGCGTTTTCCCTTGTCGCCGAGTTCTTTCATCCGTATGACTATATCATCTATCTGCTTTTCACTTGCAGAGAGCCCAAGCTCCTTTAACGCAAGCACAACCGAGGTTCTGCCTGCATGCTTACCGAGCACGATTTTTCTCTCTCTTCCCACAAGTTCCGGCGTTATAGGCTCGTAGGTCGCGGTATTTGCAAGTAAGCCGTGAACGTGGATTCCAGCCTCATGAGTGAAAGCGTTCCCGCCAACGATTGCCTTGTTTGGCGCTACCGGGATTCCGCTTAGCCTGCTCACCAGCCGTGAGGTTGTGTATAAACCTTTTATATCGATTTTTGTTTTTTGCTTATATAATGAATAAAGCACCATGACCACTTCTTCAAGTGAGGTGTTTCCTGCGCGCTCACCGATGCCGTTAATAGTAACATGCGCCTCGTGCGCGCCTGCCCGGAGCGCCGATACGGTGTTTGCAGTAGCCATCCCGAAATCATCGTGGCAGTGGACACTTATGGGAGCGCGAAGCTGTGACAGGTCGCTAAAAATCTCGAACGTTCTTTCAGGGAGGAGAATTCCTACCGTATCGCAGAAACACAGCCTGTCCGCGCCTGCATCGATTCCTGCGTTATATACCGATTTGAGATAATCAAGGTCTGCCCGGGATGCATCTTCACCGCTTAATTCCACGATTAACCCGTGCGATTTTGCGTACTCTGTCATTTCAACAGCAAGCTCGCGCACGGTTTCGCGGTCTTTTTTTAATTTTTGCTGGATATGGAGGTCTGATACAGGTACTACAAGGTGGATGGAATCCACATCGCAGGCAAGAGCGCTGTCGATATCTTCCCTGCGGATACGGCAGTAGCTGCAAATCTCGGCATTCAAACCTTCGCCAGCAATTTTTTTAATAGCTTCCCGCTCACCATCCGAAGTAATGGCAGAACCCGCCTCTATGATATCCACACCCAGGCCGTCAAGCTTCTTTGCTATCAACAGCTTGTTTTCAGTCGTGAGTGAAACCCCAGGCGTCTGTTCGCCGTCCCGGAGAGTGGTGTCCAGTATTTTTATATCGTTAAATAAAGCAATCCCTTCTGTTCATTGTATTACCGGTGTGAGCTTTTAAAATACGCTTCCTATTAGAAAAACCTATCCACAATTTCAACTGCCCTTGCGATTAATTCCGCGCTCTTTTCAAGGTCGGACATGCTCAAGACGGATACGGGAGTGTGGATATACCGTGATGGCATGCTGATAACGCCAGTCGGGATACCTTCGCGTGTCAGGTGTATTGCGGATGCGTCTGTTGTCCCGCCGCTTCCAACCTCAAGCTGGTAGGGTATATTATTTGATTCGGCCGCTTCTTTTAACCATTTCAATACAGTCACAGGAACTATTATCCCGCGCCCGTCAGCATCGCTTACGGTAACAGAGGGTCCTTTTCCCATCTCGTTGGACGAATCTTTTTTCTCGATACCCGGATGGTCGCCCGTAATGGTAACATCGGTGGCAAGGGCAACATCAGGGTTTAATCCGAAAGCAGAGGTTTTCGCTCCCTTTAATCCAACTTCTTCCTGGACTGTGAATACAGCATGAACTGTGGCTTTTACGTCTTTCATCTGCCGCAGGGCTTCGATAAGCATTACACATCCTGCCCGGTTGTCAAAAGCCTTGCCTGTGACCCTGTCGTTGCCAAGAGATTTAAATTCCATGTCAGAAGTTACAGGCGTCCCCGCTTTCACGCCAAGCCTGTCTGCATCTTCTTTGCTCGTTGCACCGAAATCTATGAACATATCTTCGGCTTTAATCACTTTGTTCTTCTCCTCCTCTTTGATGACATGAGGAGGCTTTGAACCGAGCACGCCGTAAATCATTCCGTTCTCAGTATGCAGTATCATCCTCTGGTTAAGGAGCGTCTGGTCAAACCATCCGCCTGTTTTTGTGAATCGTGCAAAGCCCTTTTCATCAACATATTTCACCATAAGCCCGATCTCGTCCATGTGGGCAGCGAGCATGACTGTAGGAGAGCCGCCGTTCTTTGTGGTAATGAGATTCCCCATTTTATCGGTTTTTATCTCATCCACGTAAGGTCTCACTTCATTTTCAATAATCTGCCTGACGCTTCCTTCATATCCCGAAACGCCGTGAGCATTGGATAATCGTTCCAAAAGGTCTTTTAAATCACTCATAAGTATCACCCTGTCCTGATGGTCGGGAAGAGTAATTAAATTATTGGAAAAAATTCACAGGTTTGCGTATTACGCAATCAACCTGTCAAAAAAAAAAGCGGCCTTTAAATTGTTACTTCCTTATTAATCAAATAGCTTCCTGCTACAATCACAATTAAGGCTACCACACTTATGGGAATACTCTTTCCCGTTGCGCCTTCCACACCGCCAATTATTCCTATTGCGTACAGTACATAACCTGTCATTTTTTGACTACAGCACATAATTCCACCTCATATTCGTATATTGGTGTAGAAACTTATATATATATTTTTCCCAAAATGATGAGAAAGATTTAAATAGGATAGTGTATTATGATGCTTATTATCATGATGATATGATGAGGAATTGGATCAGATAGCAATAACCCCTACAACCTCATCGACCTCCATGATATCAAATTCAAAAAGGTGGAAGAAAATATGCTAAGAAAAAATGTATCTATAAGTGATGCACATTTGAAGATGCTTGACCCGCTGCTTAAAAAACATCAGGGCAACCTTTCTGCGGCGATGAGAGACATAATAGATTTCACAGGTTTTGTGACCGAAAACATGGGAAGCCTTGAAACTGCAAAGGGCCTTTTTAAAGAAAAGAACCATGCCATGGAACAGACACGTAACAGAATCTATGGCGTAACAATCCCGCTTACAATGTTCAGGTGGCTTTTAACAAACAGGACATGTAATCTTCCACCGCTTAATGAAGCGGTACAGCTATTTGCACAGCATAATATCAATGTTTATGATATAAACAGCCTGAATAAAGTCATCAATGAAGAAATATCTTATCTTAACTGGCCAGTCTCGGTAAATATCGGGAATGAAAGCAGCAATATTTCAATTCAAATTACAGGAATAGATCCTGAAATCAATAGTTTTTATGCCAATCTCATAGCCATATTTCTGGCAAATAACAAAACTCCCCAGAAAATAAGCAAATTATTGCAGTATCCGGCATCGATATATATGCTGTTTTCAGGTGCTTCGTCACATGAAGAAGCGGCACAATCGATATATGAGGCATTTAACGATAACAATAAAGGTGCATTACGCGAACATAACGATGTAATTCTGGTTAACGCGTAATCATTTTTTCTTTTTTGTTTACATATTTTAATGTGTTTTTGTTATTATAATATTCTAAACTTTTTTGCAGTAATTTATTTTATTAGCGGCATTTTCCCTCTCAGGTGAAAAAAATCGCATATTGCAAAGGTGCAAGGTACAAACTATTCACACTAATATATTTTGAAAAATCAGGTTCTTAACGCTATCTTGAATTATTCTCAGCTATCTGATTAGTTATAACCCCTCATCCGAAAAAAAGAATGCAAAAGGTGGTAAAATTGCAATTCCATTTCGGTTATGGGGGGTTCTTCCTTTACAATATTTTCATACTAATATAAGGGTGAGTGAGATAAAATGAGCATCAAAAAATCTTTACATTAAAAAAATGATAACACTTGCTGATGCTGGAAAAAATTAGAATCCTTTGAATTTCGCAATAAGTACCAGTGTGGGAAATAATCTCACTACCCATTAAAAATATATTGGACATCAAGAGATTATAATAAAACCCACAGTGGTTAATCTAAATCTGACCAAGGGCAACCTTCATGCAAAACAAGGAAAAATATTAATTCTATGAAATTATCTCCATTAATTCCGGATTGGCATCCCTTTTTATATCTGTAATCCACTATCTCACCAATGCTATACTATTTGTGAAAATGAATCGCACCAATGCTTATCTTAGTGTGATTTCAAGTTTCAAATTATTATGATGCAGAAAAAACCGAAATCAATTCTTATTGTAGATAGCGAACCGGATGTAGCCGGCCTTTTTGAAGAAATGCTTCTCATGGATGTTGATAAGTACATAATTAATACGGCATATACCGGAAACGATTGTTTACTGGCGCTGGAAAGAGATATGCCTGATATGGTTCTTCTGGATATGGATTTCATGGATATGGATGGATGGGAATTGATTGAAAAAATAAAAGAGACGAGGTCGGAAATCCCAGTTGTGGTCATTTCGTCAAAACCTCCGTGTATAGATGATTTTTTATGCCTTTCGATGGTATCCGACTATCTGATGAAACCTGTAACCCTTGATGGTTTCCTCATGGCTGTTAAAGATGCCCTGGAAATCCCGGCTCTCCTTCAGAATTGCATTGAAAATATCAGACACTGTAAAGGAAAAGAGGAAATAATGTACCTTGTATTCTCATTATTAAAACAGGGCATTGCAGACAGGAAACGGTTCATCCTTATGCGGCAGCTTTATCCTGACAGGATACTTGAAAATGATCCGGGAACGAAACTTCTTCTTTATAATTTAAAGGATAAAATCGGAAAAACAACCAGGGAAATAGATTCTTTTAAAAATAATAAGGTCTTAATCGCCTGATTTCTCTTTTTTTTAAGATTTTTATTTGCAGTTTTCACACGTTTTTCACAACTTTGTTTATATCCACGTATAAACACAAATTGGGTTAGAAGCAAGGAATGGCGTAATGACGCCACCTAAGTTTCGAAAAAATATATGAAATATAATGGAGGCGTTATGAAAGCTAAAGGAACAAATTTAATAAAAAATGAAAACGCCGATGTTGGTATTGGCACGCTGATTATCTTCATTGCGATGGTACTTGTCGCAGCGGTAGCAGCAGCAGTGTTAATCCAGACATCCGGTGTGCTGCAGCAAAAGGCTCAGCAGACAGGCAAAGAAGCAACAGCTGAAGTTTCTTCCAACCTGAAAATTGTATCGGTCGTCGGTCATGTAACCGGCGGAGCGATTGACATTATGAACCTCTCGATAGAGGTATCAGCAGGTGGAAATCCAATCGATACAAGTACACTTAAAGTGAAATATATAAATAATAATAGTGCAGGTTACATAACTGGTCCTACTAATCTTGTCTATACCGAAGATAGGACGGTAGATGGATCCACAACGGTTCTCTCGTCAGGAGATCTTGGCAAACTCTCACTGACTCTTCCATCGGCATTGAATGTCAGGGAATCTGCCACTATCCAGATTATACCCGAAACAGGCACTATGGTAATAAAAGATGTAGTAGCCCCCGCAACATTTGGAGGAAGGGCTCAGTATCAGTTATTCCCATGAAGGAAAAGGTGATAATATGAATAAACAAAAAAATAACATATTGAAAAATGATACGGCAGATGTCGGTATTGGCACGCTGATTATTTTTATCGCTATGGTTCTTGTTGCAGCGGTAGCAGCAGCAGTTTTGATACAGACATCAGGCGTATTGCAGCAAAAAGCCCAGCAGACCGGTAAGGAAGCAACTGCAGAAGTATCTTCCAACTTGAAGGTAGTATCGGTTATCGGGAATCTGAACACAAACGTAACCCCAAATACAATCCAAAACTTTACTGTAGAAGTCGAATTGACGGCTGGTGGAAACGATATGGACTTTAATCAGACCGTTATAAAATATATTGATGATAGCGGGACTGATACAATGAGAAATGGTACAACTGCAAGTAGCACAGTGTTTACATATACTGATTCACGTGTAATCGGGACACCAAATAGTGTCCTGTCACCAGGTGAACTTGGAACACTTACAATTGAACCTACTACCCCGCTGGATGTCAGGAAAAAAGCCACCATTGAACTTATTCCTGAAACAGGCTCAATGGTTCTTAAGGATATAGTAGCTCCAGCAACCTGGGGAACCAAACAAAAAATACAGCTATTCCCCTGAATAAAAGGGGAATTTTTTTCTTTTTAACAAAGAAGGAGTAAAATATGAAAGCAAACCGGAAATTTCTGATGGACGATGAAAGAGGTGATATAGGAGTCGGCACTTTGATCATATTCATCGCAATGGTGCTTGTAGCCGCAGTTGCTGCTACAGTACTGATATACACAACAGGTGCGCTTCAGCAGAAAGCCTCAAAAACAAGCAAAGAGGCGACACAGCAGATATCCACAAATATTGTCGTGGACCAGGTACTTGGAGACCGTGATCCCACTGATACTGGTACTCAGAGTGATTTTCTCCAGACCCTGATAATTAGGGTCAAACCTGACGTAGGCACCACTTCGATTGACTTGAGGCAGATGATTATTACTATCTGGGATAAATCTTACCAGTACGATTTGAATTATTCAAATGTTACTGGTGGAAACAATACATACACGGCTATAGCTGTGCGAGATGAGGATCATTCATTTAGTCCAGAGACGCCCGTGTTGAACAGCGGGGACCTTATAAAAATCACGATTCCTGCGGATACACTTACGGGCATTCAACTTGCCACAAGGAAAACCTTCTGGGTAACATTGAACCTGGAACTGGGCTCGCCTGTAAATCTTGAAATAACCACACCGAACTCATTTGGTGTGAACAGGTATGTGATGTTGTATCCATAACAGCGGAGGATTAGATGGGTTTTTCAACCTCTGCTGTCATGGTAATATTTGCCGCTTCGTTAATGTATATGGCTGCAATGTTTTACCCTCTGGCTGAGATGTCCCACCGTAATGTCTTAGAGGCTGAAAAAAATTCAAATGAGCTCTGGAAAGAAAAATTGAATACAAAAATAGTTATTACGAATTGGTCGGGTACTAACATTACCGTTTACAATAATGGTTCTGTTGCCCTTAATTCCAGCAAAATCAATGTAATTCATAATGGGACACTAAAATCGTCATACACAGTTGATCCTCAGGGCGTATGGCCTTCAAAAACATCAATAAATGTAAATATTACAGCGGCAAGCGGCAGAGTTAAAATCATAGCTTCAAACGGTGCGTCAGATTATGCAGTTTCATAGGTGAATTCATGGGAGCAGGAACATCAGCAACTCAAATGATATTTTTTATCACTTCCGTGATAATAGCTTTAGGCGTTGTGGGGGCCTTGTTCTTGAACGTCCAGTCCATATCGAGCGCAGCCACTATGGGCAGCAAGACATTTTCCGGGCAGTTGAGGACTGACATCACTATAATAAACGACCCGGAAGAAATTCCTCATGCAGACGCCAACAATTATACGTTTTACGTGAAGAACACGGGGAAAGAAGACCTCTCTACACGATATATTACTGTCCTCATTGACGGCAGCCTTGTTCCGGACAGCAATCTTAATAAAACAATATTAAACGGTGATGCAATGTGGATTCCCGGGGATGTTTTAGAAATAAATGCTACGGCTTCGATAGTCACCGGAAGCCATAGCCTGAGAGTAATTACAGAAAACGGAGTTGAAGACAGTTTTGAATTCAGGGAGTGATAAATATGGCAGGATACTCATTTTTACTCGACAGGGACGAATTGAACCAGATGCTTGGAGGAGGATTCCCTAAGGGTTCGCTGATAATGATAGACGGCCCCAGCGGAAGCGGAAAAAGCGCTCTTTCCCAGCGGTTCGCGTTCGGTCTTCTGGACAATAAACACACGGTAACATATATTTCAACACAATTAACAACAAAGAATTTCATCAGGCAGATGAACTCACTGGATTACCCCATAGGAATAAAACTGTTAAAAGGGGAACTTTTGTATATCCCGGTCTTTCCGCTGCTTAAGGAATCCACGCCCAGGATAGATTTCGTTCAAAAGCTTATGGGCGCCGAAGTGCTATTTGAAAAAAATATTATACTGATAGATACGCTTTCAGCGCTTGTCAGGTACAGCATCAACCAGGAGAAAAGCCTTGAGCTGATTTCATTTTTCAAGAAACTGTGTGGCATGCAAAAAACAATAATCCTTACTATAGATAGCATGGAAATGCCGCCTAATATTGTTACCGAATTTAAAGATGCGGCAGAGATTCTCATGACAATAAAAATGCGTCAGATGGGGTCGGAAATTCTCAGGACGGCTATGATAAATAAATATTCGCGTCCTGAAATCCAGGTTGGCGCCATGATAGGTTTTAAAGTCGAGGCGAAAAGCGGGGTAATGATCAACATTTCCGGAGTCTCCTGAAGAGGTGATATTTTCTGGATGATAAATTTGAAGAAGCTATTCAACGAAACCCCCATTTGAATGAATATGTGGAGAAATGCAAGAAAGAGAGCGGGATTATGCCCGATTTCTTTGCAAAATTACCGCGGGATATTGTTGACATTCCCGTACCTTCCATAATTTATCCTGTAGGCGACCCCATATTCATCCATCTGAAAGGGGATAAGGCAACCAGGGAAATACGCTATGTTGCAGTCGAGCCAGTGCTATCTCAGGAAGAAAATAAAAAATATCGTATAATAATGGACTCTATTCTTGAAAAGGCGGCGGATGAAATTGTTCCGGAAAACGAAGAACAATTGAGAAAGCTCATGATGTCGCTTTTTAATGATTCAATACAGGTCGAAGGTAAAATTTCACCGACTGGTTTCCTTGATAAGCTTCTCGGGGAAAAAGCCGTGCCCTTAAGCCAGGAAGAATTTGATAAAATATCCTATTTTCTGGACAGGGATATCATTGGCCAGGGTCCGATAGAGCCGGTGGTAAGGGATCCGTACCTTGAAGATATTCACAGCATAGGGGTGAGCGGTATTTTTATTGTTCACAAAATCATGGGAATGCTTACCACCAACCTCACTTTTGGGACACAGGAAAACCTGAGCCGCTGGCTGCATACCATGGGAGAGCGGATTGGCAGGCCGGTAAGCGATGCGCGTCCCATTATAGACGGTACTCTTCCTGACGGTACAAGGATTAATGCAATTTACAGCACTGACGTGAGCCGGAAAGGTTCCAGTTTCACCATGAGAAAATTCATGGAAATACCGGCGAGTATTCCGCAGCTTATCAAATGGGGAAGTATCGATGCTAACATGGCGTCATATCTCTGGCTTTTGCTTGAGAACCAGATGAGTATCTTTTTCAGCGGTGAAACAGCAAGCGGCAAAACAACAATGCTCAACGCAGCATTGCCATTCATAAGCAGCAAAGCAAAGATGTATTCTGTGGAAAACACAGCAGAAGTGGCCCCGCCTCAGGCTGCCTGGCAGCAATTGATAACAAGGGAGGATGGTCCCAAGGAATCGCAGGTTGATACTTTCACACTTCTCAAAGTCGCCCTCAGGTCAAGACCTAATTATATTATTGTAGGTGAAATCAGGGGCGAAGAGGGCGCAGTGGCATTCCAGGCTATGCAGACAGGACATGCAGTTCTTGCCACATTCCATGCATCATCAGTCAAAAAACTTCTTCAGCGGCTTACAGGTGAACCTATCAATATCCCGGCAACATTTGCGGATAATCTCAATTGCGCCCTGATTCTCCAGGCAATCTACAGGAAAGGCAAATATTTGCGAAGATGTACTTCGGTTGACGAGATTGAAGGTTATCTCGAAGAAGCGGGCGGTGTGATAACCCGTGCGGTTTTTGAGTGGGATTTTACAAATGACAGGCACCGCTTCAGGGGGATGAATAACAGTTTTATTCTTGATAAGATAGCCGTAAAACAGGGATATGACGATAAGCGCATGATATATGACGAACTAGCATTGCGCGCAAAAATTCTCAACAGGATGGTTGAGGAGAATATTTTTGACTATTATAAAGTCAGGGACATCATCTGGGGATACCAGGCCAAAGGTCTTGACGGCATACCGTTCGAGGTATGAAAATGGATACTAAGATCATATTTCACTGTCTTGGTATCTCGCAGAAACATTATTTTAAGAAATTCGTGATACCGACGTTTGTATTTGCAATTCTTTTTCCTTTTCTGTTATTGATCGCCCTCCCGTCTATCATGACCGGGATTATGGCAATCCTTATTATATTGATAATTTTTGCCCTGGTTGCCATGGTTTTAGTCTATCCGATAACAATGATTGATAATAAAAGGAAAGAAATCAATAACAGTATCCATTATTATATTACTCATATGGGTGTTCTTGCCACGTCCCAGATGTCAAGGGTGGATATTCTGCACAGGTTGTCGCAGAATGAGGCTTATGGTTATTTAGCCAAGGAAACAGGAAGGATATATGCGCTGATTTATTACTGGCACGTAAGTTTTCCGGTCGCGTGCAGATTCATTGCAAAAAGGACACCTTCAGTCCTGTTTTCTGATTTCCTGGACAGGATGGCGCATTCGGTGCAGGCTGGCCAGGATTTTGAAAATTTCGTCATATCAGAACAATCGGTGGTAATGAACGATTTTATGACAATGTACAAGGATTCGCTAAATTCCATCGATATGATTAAGGAAATGTTCATTTCCATGTGCATGTCCCTGATATTCATTGTAGCATTCGCTATAATAATGCCTATAATTACAGGCATGGACGCTATAATGTTACTTAGCGGCTCGATAGCGATATTCGTTGTAACCGAACTGGTTATAGTGTTATTCGCAAAATCAAAAGTGCCGACCGACCAGATATGGCATACACTTGAAATAGAGACCGTTGCTGACCGCAGGATTAAATGGTCCATGCCCATTTCATTATTCGCCTGTTTAATCACAACCGGTGTCGTGATAAGTTTTTCACATCTTCCCATAACGATAATGTTCGCAATTGCCTTAACGCCGTTACTGTTCACCGGTCTTATAGCGCAGACAGAAGAAAATAAAATCAAGCGGTTTGATGATAATTTCGGAGCTTTTATACGCTCTCTCGGCGGTGCTGCCGGGGCGAGAAGCGGTCTTATTCTTGAATCGTTAAAAGAACTTGTCTCGCATGATTTTGGTCCTCTTTCGGAAAATATCAGCAACCT
>JAPMTY010000116.1 GCA_026552835.1 Candidatus Methanoperedens sp. | reverse complement strand
CTCCTCAAGCTCAACAAAGCTTTCCTTACCATCATTCATCGAGATTTATCTTGAAATCAGCATCTCAGCTTTCTGGATGGAATAACTCCATTCTGCTGGAAGCACGCCTTCACGGTGATAATATTTCTGGAGTCTCCTGATTTTTGACTCCATGTTATTAAGAGCCCGCTTGTTGTGGACATCCTTCGGGTTCCTGTCTATGTGTTTTTTAAGATCAAGGACATTTATAATCAGGTTATGAATATCCTCGGGTACCTTAGGAGCCACATTTTTTTCCTTCATGACTGCCCCGATCTTTTTCCCGGTTACAAGACTGGCATCAGGGACACCGTAACGGTCTCTTAAAGTCATGCCTATCTGGCTTCCGCTTTTTCCCTGCGATGCGAGCTGACCGACTAAAGTTTCAATCTCTTCCTTATTCGAATTAGACCACTTTGGGGGCTCGGTTCTGACTGGTCTTTTGGAACCTGCCTTTCCTTTTCTCCGTGTATGCATTTTTGCCATTTAATTTTCTCCGATTAACATTATTTCATTGTTTATAATAGCGAAGGCAATCCATAATGGAGATAGTATATTAAATAATTTCCTATTGCTTGTTTTTATACTCACTTCCAGAGAACTCACATCACCTTAAAATCAATACAAACATTATACTGGTAAGGTGCATAAGGCCTCACAATCCTGCGGTCAAGGGGTATTACCTGGAAATTAGCCAGTTGTGCGATATTCCCGATTTTTTCCAATGTCCCATTAAATAAATCATCCTCATGTGTAATGGCATATAAATGGATGATTCCGCCTTTTTTAATTATCCCCAATGCCGTATCAAGAAACTCGATGCTGCTATGCGGCAGGTTCATAATAATACGGTCTGCATCCAGAATCCCTCTAACTTCCTCCCGTGCGTCGCCCTCCCTTATCTCAACATTCTTTACCTTATTAAGACGCACGTTTTCCCTGAGATATTTAATTGCAACCGGGTTCTTATCTATGGCAATCACCTGCGAGGAAGGGAATTTTTTTGCAATCAAAATGGAAAAAGGTCCCACACCCGCAAACATATCCACGACTTTATCGCCGTCTTTAACCTGGCCTGCAATCCTCATCCTTTCAGTTGAAAGCCGCGGAGTGAAATAGACCATGGCAACATCGAGAAGGTATCTGCAGCCGTTTTCCCGGTATAAGGTTTCAGTTCTTTTTTCACCTGCAAGGAATGAAAACTTTCGTGTCCTGTATTCACCCTCAATCGGGCTCTCAGCCTGGAGAACTGTTCTTATTTTATTGGATTTTATAAGGATATCCGCCATTCCCTGCGCATCGCTTTCGTGCTGGTCGATAATGGCAATGTCTCCGAGTATCTCATAAGCCCCGACAATCCCGGCCAAAGGCTCTTCTTTTTGTAATATTTCAAAATCATCTTTTGAAAGTTCCCCGAATCCTTCAACATGAATGAGGACAGGGATTAGAAGGTCTTCGCCATCCTGTTTTATTTTAAGGTTCTTATCGATTGCCCCGAACCCGATAAGTTTTTGCCTTATAATTTCACCTGATTTCTTCGGGGCTCTGACGCACAGCGATTCCATGTTTTTCCATTATAAAATTAAATAATTTCACCAGTAAGAATCGTTTGAAGCAATAAAATAGTCATTATTACTCCAGCCAGTATTGCGGCATACCCAAATAAGCTGCCGATTGCGACACCAACGTCAATTATATTCTTGTCAAGATTCATCAATCAATTTAGGCTTACATGAAGTTTATAGGTTTCTATGGCAAGACTTACAAATATTGCCGACATATAAGGGGGTATGCTTACCTTTATCGGACTTGGATTATACGACGAAAAAGACATTACGGTAAAAGGATTGGAGGCGGTGCAGAAAGCCGATATTATCTATGCCGAATTTTACACCTCAAACCTCATGGGCACCACCATTGAAAAAATAGAGCAATTTTACGGCAGGAAAGTGATTGTACTTACAAGAGAGGAAGTTGAGAATAATCCCGCCTGGCTTACCGGGGCAAAAGAAAAAAATGTTGTATTCTTAACCGGCGGCGATGCCATGGTCGCAACCACACATATTGACCTTCGCCTCCGCGCAAAGGATCTGGGTATAGCTACAGCGATTATCCATGCCCCGTCGATATCATCCTCTGTCTGCGGATTGACCGGGTTGCAGAATTACAGGTTCGGCAAATCTACAACTATCCCATTCCCGTATTCCCGCGGTAATAAAATTATCATCTCCGAGGCGCCGTACGATACCATCAAGATGAACAAGAAAAATGACCTCCATTCGCTTGTTTTTCTCGATATCAACATGGAGAAGGGGTTTATGGATATAAGAAAAGCTGCTTCGCTCTTATTGGAAATGGAAGGGCAGAGAGGTGAAGGGGTGCTTGTTAATACGCTTGCGGTTGGCGTTTCAAGAGCGGGTTCAGATTCACCGACAGTTCATGCCGATTATCTTGAAAAAATAAAAGATTATGATTTCGGGGCGCCGCTGCACATTTTGATAATACCCGCAAGCCTGCATTTTATTGAAGCAGAAGCTCTTGTTAAGTTTTGCGGAGCACCGCAGGAAATAATAAAATAAAAAAGGGGATTAAAAGAAATTAACTTATTTCAATTTTCTTTTTTCTTTAGCAAGTTTCTTTTTGGCTTCACCGCTGCCGGCTCCCGCCATTTTTTCAAGTTCTGCAATCTTTTCCTTGCGTTCACGCTCTCTCTTTTCCATCATTTTTTTAGACATTGCCATGAACCATATTTTTGGTTGTGAAAGTATATAAAATAATCCATTCAAAGCTGGATGACCATAGCGCCAGATATATCAATAGCCCTGCGTGCAACCTCAATAGCATCTTTTCCCAGAAGCCTTATCATCGCCTCCTTCCCGATACCCCCTTTGTCAAAAATGACATCCGGAACCCTGCCCTCCTTCTTTATAGCTTCAGCCACCCCCCATTCCATGGTTGAAACGCCCTCAGGTTCGTCTTCCCGCGAGAACGACGCGATGCGCAATCCAAGCTCTTTACATGCTGCAAGCGCCTCCTTGGAATAGCGGATATTCATTGCTGCTTTCATTGAGATGTCAAAATGCATCGCTGTCAAAACTATCCTTGCTATATGGCTGCTTGCGCCGAATTCGACGCACCCTACAGCGTGAGGTGAGCCTTTTAACCTCACAATCCTTCCTGAGACTGCGGCAACATCCGAAACCAGAGATGCATTTGTTATCCCCATTGCGATATTGCATCCCACTTCGGGAATAAGTCCGGCCGCCATTTTAGTTTCAATCATATCGACAGCTTCTTCCACATTTTTAATTATACGGTATCTTTCAGATTCCGCAAGCATTTGCCCTAGTTGGTTCACAGGCGCAGCGCCGCCGCCAATTTTTTCACCTGCGGTTATTGCATTTTCAACAAATTTCTTGGCGCTTCGGGCGGCGTCAATAAGTGGTGTTTCCCTCGCAAGCTCTGCCGTCAGCGCGGCTGAGTGCGTGCAGCCTGAGCCGTGAGTGCCTCCTTTTAATAATTCTCCTTTGATATGAGTGAATACATCACCTGCAAAAAGGACATCAGTTCCTTTAAGATGTCCTCCTGTTACTATTACTGCTTTTGCTCCGAGTTCATGGATTTTCCTGGCAGCTTTTTCAGCGCCCTTTAAATCCATAATTTTTAAGCCGGATAACCGCTCTGCCTCGAAAACATTCGGCGTTATTACCGAGGCAAGAGGTAAGAGATCTTCAATTAAAACTGCAACTGCCTCGTCCCTTAGCAGTTTTCCCCCTGCCTCTGCCGCCATCACAGGATCGATAACCAGCGGAAGTTTATGCTTTTTTACCAGGCTTGCGACGGCTCTCACAATATCAGGCGAAGACAGCATCCCGGTTTTAACATAATCTATCCTGATATCGCTGACAACAGCATCGAACTGCTCCTTAATGAAATCCACCGGAATGTCAAAAGAATTAAGAACCCCTCTTGTGTTCTGGGCTGTAACCGAAGTGATTACACAGGTTCCATGAACACCCAGAGCTGCAAACGTCTTTAAATCCGCTGCTACGCCTGCGCCCCCGCCTGAGTCCACACCTGCGATTGTCAATACTGTTTTCATCCTGCAAATAATGGTCAGCATATATTATAATAGTTCCAGTTAAAATGAAGTGAGCTAATGATTGAACACATCAAAGCCTGGAATGGTGAATATAAAAGAAGTATATGGAAAGGACATTATTCACTTGAAGCTCTTGAATCCTGCTGTAAAACCGGGCGCTTGCTGGATGCAGGCTGCGGGAGCGGAAAGTTCGCCATACCTCTGGGGATGCGCGGGTTTGATGTGGTTGCTGTGGATGTATCGCCAAGTGCTTTAAAGATGGCAGGAAAAAGTATCGCAAGCCGGAAACTTGATATCGAACTTCTGGCTGCGAATGTTTACCAGATGCCTTTTTCGGATTCGTCTTTTGATGTTATTTGGTGTTACGGCGTACTGCAGCATCTTTTATTGAAAGAAAGAGAGGCTGCGATAAGCGAATTCTGGCGGCTCTTGAGAAATGGGGGGCTGTTGTTTATCGAGGTGCTGGGGGAAGAGGATATGCGCTTTGGCGGCAGCGAGGTGGAGCACAATACTTTTTCCAGGAAAAATGGCATTGTATATCACTATTTTAGCAAGAGTGAATTGGAGGAGCTGCTGGAAAAGTTTTCATGTAATATTGTTGAATCACATAAAGAAAAGAAGTTTAAGGGGAAAAATTATTTGAGGCATATGATTTCTGCGGTGGCGGAGAAAGTATGATTTGGCGGCGCCGTCAGTGTTCCTGAATTATTTCTGAAAGTTCATCCAGTATATCTTCCACTGTCATCTCCTTTGATTCATGAACCCCATTTTTCATGTGGATATGGAATGGAAAAGTTGAAAGTTCTCTGTGATGAGGCGCATTGTCCCATCTTATTATGAGTACATCATTTTTTTGGAGATGATACGAATATTTATCACGATATAGCCTGTCCTTTAGAACAGTGAAATATTCAGTAACAAACAATTCTGAGCCATCAATCAAAAGAACCCTGCAATCCAGAAAACCGGAAACAGAAGTAACAAATTCATCAAGTATTTCAATATCCTTAACAATCGGGGATGCGGTTAAAGACGCCTTGAGATCAGCAAGAAAGTTCTCAAGCATGAGCTATCTTTTCGATCTCCTTTAGCCTTTCCGTGAGCTTGCTGGATGTGTCCTTGTAAGCATACCATTTTATGTATTCCCTGTCGTCCCCAAGTTTGCCTGCATTGAATTTCTCGTAAAATTCGTCCGAGCTCATTTTATGGCGCTTTTCAAAATCAGCAAGTGAGTTTTTGACGAGTTTGAGCTCGCGCTTGACCATCCCCAGCTCAACTTTTAACATTTTGTTTAAAGTGGACTCTATATATTTTTTCTCAAATTCAAGACCATGGGAGAGTTGGGAATTTATGGCTTTTGCGTATTCAGAGGACATAACTATGATAGCATTGGCTTTAAACTTTATAAAGCTTGCTCGAATAAAATTAGAATACTGCTGGCGATGCGCGGCGCCGAGCGTGCGGCTGGGCAAGCATGTGTAAAGTCTTGATACACATCTTTTAAATCCTGTGACAAAAAGGAAATGAGAGTTTGCAGGGAAATAATAAAGAGAGATGCTTTTAGTTTTCAATTAGTATTGGGAAATTGAAACGAACTTGAAAAATGAATATTACAAAAAATTATACGTCTGATAAATGAGATTCTTCCAGAGTTTACCCAGATAACTCAACTTTGACTATTTTGGAAGTTCTTGACAGATAACGGTAATCATATTCACTACTTGGTGGAAAACTCTTTCAGCTTCCATTTGGGCAAAAATTTCATCAGGGTGTTCTGCGGTATTTCTTATATCTCTGACGTAATCCAAATATCCTAAAAGTGATTTATTTATATCTTTAATTTTGCTTAGTTCATCTAATAGGCTTTTCCATCCTTTATTCTGAGAATCGTTCCCTGTTTTATATTTATAAAAGTTTCTAATAGAATCTTCTGCAGCCCTTAATGAAATCATAACAGAAGGTGTCCACGATTTTGTTAATAAGCAATTACAGGCGTCATTTATATCGCTCTGTTGTATAGGTGATAACATATCCCATACATCTTTTTCAAAGAAACTGCTCCCTCCTTCTAATAATTTTTTGAAGTTTAACGTCCCATCTGTATAAACTTCGATCATTTTTCTTTCAGACAATTCATTAGTGATGCGATCCACCCATAATTTCACTTTCTCAACAATCATTTCCCCATCTTTGGGTTTCAATGCCTGTTTTTCTTCATATAATTCAAAATTTTTTATTATAACCTCAAGGTCTTTTTGTGTTGGTCGAGATAAATTAGATGCTTTAAGATCGTCAAGAAGCGCCTTCAAATTATCTAATATATGATTGTCCCCTTTTACAGACGCATTTAACATAGGTGTTCGTTTTATATATTGCAATTTCCAGCCAATGTAAAATATTTTATTTAATTCCATTTTTCCACATCAATTACATAACTCAAACTTATCTACTTTTCCTTTCATCTAATGATTTTCGCTTTGATGGATAAAATTCGTATTGGAGATTGTATGTTAGGGTAAAAACAGTCTGATAAGGAGAATTGGCATAAACGTAACTACAATTCACCATAATCCCTTATTAAGGTTATATATTGTACATTAGGATAACTTACTAACACGAATTTAAGCTATCTCGCTTTTCCCGAATCCTAACTATCCGCTCATGTAACCTTGATTTTCTGCCTTCTCTCTTGCAACAAATCTATAAAATCATCCTTATCATCAAACTTCTTCAACTCTTTATCATCTATAAGCACAGTTTTCTCAATATTTTTCGTTTTACTGACCCCGTGAACAATCAACAGCGACTGCGTTCCTGCAACTTCCGAGATGCTGCTCATAAGATGCGCCTTCTTGACAATGGTTCTTGTGTATTCGCCGACACCTGTTAAAATAGTTGAATTCTCATCCTTCCTGTTTGAAGTCTGCGAAACCGCATCGAATGGCGCCTGCGAAATAGGCATTACATCAAACCCCATATTTTCAAGTATTGAAAAAACATTCGAATATTGTTTTACAGCAGTTTCCTGTTTCTGGCTTTCACTGGAATGAAGTTTCTCGAATATATCGACCGAAACGGTAAAACCCTTGTCCAGTACTTCTTCAAGCTTGATTGCAACATCAACACTTGCAGCCATTTCGCCGTCTTCATACTTGCTTATGGTTCTTCTTGAAACCCCGAGCAGTGATGCAAGCGCCCCGAGGGAGATATTCTTTTTTATACGCTCCTGTTTCAGGATGAAACCGTCAAGATTAACATAAAGGCCGCCGTGCTCTGCATAAATCAACGGCGGCATTTCTTCAACGAAATAATCCTGCATTGTGCTAATATTGATTGCAGGAATCCCATACCTGAAATAAACAACGCCGCCTTCAAGCGAATGGTCGCGGGTTTTTTCACCTATTACGATCGGGTAACCGTGAAGGTGCCTGGCAAGGAACTGCATTTCCTTGGTAGTTTCCTCATTCAGGCCGTCGATGTTAGAAATGATTTTAATCAGGAGTAATAAATTATTCCGCCTGGCTGCGATATCAAAACTTCTCGGGCGGGTATCGCATCGTTCGGAAATGATGAAGCCGGCCTTGCCAAGGATTGAAACGGCCTGATCTATTAGCAACTCCTTATTCATAAAATTTTGAATGATTCTACGTCTATATAAATACCTATGGTGACAATATTTATTATGCAGCGGGTATGAGTAGCATTTTGTGATTATTGGAATCGATGACACGGATTCAAAAGAGAGCATGTGCACAACATACCTGGCAGCCGTGCTCATAGAGAAATTAAAGGAATATGGCAGGATAAATGATTATCCGCTGCTCATCCGGCTCAATCCTAACATCATCTACAAAACACGCGGCAATGCGGCTCTTGCGATTTCTCTTGAACTTAAAAGGGGCGAAGATGCAAAAGTTGTCAAGGAACTTGTAACCGGAACCGTTAGGAACATGGCAATGTTCTCTGAGGAAAACACAAATCCCGGTGTCGTTTTTATTGAAGAAGCAACTGAAAAGATGCGGGCCGAGCTTGCAATATTCTCCATGCGCGCTGTTCAGGATGTCCTTGAAATCAAGGAAGCCGTCGAAATCCTCAAACGGCACAACATAAGCCATAAAGGATTCAAGAACGGCAGGGGTTTAATCGGAGCGCTCGCTGCCTCAGGATTTGCATTGTGCGGTCTTCCTGATTTCACTTATGAATTAATCGCATACAGGGAAAAAGAAAGATGGGGGAAGCTTCGGGATATAAACGAAGAATCCGTATATGCCGCCGATGCAGCCACACGTCCGGATACATGGGACACGGTAGATCGTGAAAATAAGCGCGTGGTGTTTGCTCCCCACTCGCCAGACCCAATCCTTTTCGGGATACGGGGAAACAGTGAAAATGCGGTAATACGCGCCTTCTCGATGATAAAAAGCGAAACTGTTGAGAGGTATGTTGTCTATAAGACAAACCAGAATACGGATATGCATCTGATGCCTGCAAAAATCAACGAGGTTCTGGACAATCGTTCTTACATATTAAATGGAAAAGTCAAAAGCGCCCCGAAAATCATACCCGGAGGTCATGTTATTTTCGAACTGGAAGATGACGGGAAAGATAATGGAAAAGATAACTGGGCAGTCATTGAATGCGCCGCTTTTGAACCCACAAAGGGATTCAGGCGCATTATCAGGGAGCTACGGCCTCAGGATGATGTAACAGTTTTCGGGAGTGTCAAGGATAAGACCTTGAACATTGAAAAAATCAACATAAATTCTCTCAATATTCACGAATTGCGAAACCCCATCTGCTGCGGCAAACGCATGAAATCCGCTGGAAAAGGGCAGGGTTACAGGTGCGAGAAATGCGGTTCTGTCAAAGATGAGCAGGTGCTTGAGACATTAGAGAGAAACATTTCTCAGGGGCTCTATGAAGTTCCCCCATGCGCCCGGCGCCATCTTTCAAAGCCGCTAATCAGATATCAATAGACTGCGGCGGCATTCTCTTGTGTTCGTTGGATGAGATTCGCGCTGCCAGCCGGTCCACTATTTCGGGAGGGAATTTTTTCTTAACCAGCGATGCATCCTTATTTTCATCAACCAGCATGGCGAGTATCCGGTCTGCCATCTCATAGGATACACCGAGTTCGCTCTCGTCGGTCTGCCCGGGCCATAGGCCGGCTGTGGGTGTCTTGTTAATGATTTTCGCGGCTACGCCCATGTGACGGGCAAGTTCCCGGACCTGTGTCTTATAGAGGCCTCCGATAGGTTCTATATCCACGCCGCCGTCGCCGTATTTTGTGAAATAGCCAAGCAACAGCTCTGTTTTATTCCCCGTCCCCACGACCATGCGGTGCATGAGATTCGCATGATAATACAGTATGCACATCCTCGTTCTTGCTTTCAGGTTCCCGTTTGGTGTTTTTGCGGCGCTGTCAAAACCGGGAACAGCGGATGAAAAAGCCTGCAAAACCGAAGATATTTCAATGACATTATGTTCAATCCCCAAAACCCGTGCGACTTCCACTGCGTCATCCAGATCATTTTTTGATGTAACGCCGCTCTCAGGCAGCATAATCCCAAGCACGTTATCAGGACCGAGGGCATGAACTGCGAGATAAGCTGTCAGGGTTGAATCTATTCCCCCGCTTAAACCGATAACCGCACCCTCTGCTCCCGATTCCCTGACCTTTGATTTTATGAAAGTGACAATTTTATCTTTTATTGCAGGATAACTCTGGTTCATGTATTTTTAATGAAATTCCTGCTTATTAAAATATTACTTTCACCCCGCTCTAATAAGCTTTATATGTTCGCGGGATAAGGTAGAATCTGCCTCTCAAATAAAAAATTCAAACAAGAGGCTTGAGGAAAGATATGAAACAAATAGCAAAACAAATCGAAGCCCGATTCATGGAACTGGGCGTTAAAGTAGAGACAAGTGAAATAGAATCAAGTTTGGACCAGTTGATAAATAAGTTCAAGGTCCCTCCCGAAGAAGCACGCAGAAACGTGGTAAACTCTTTCTTAAAGAAACATAATGTTCCCAAGAGTGAATTTTTCGCTCCGCGTGAAACTCCGAAGGTAATGGTATCAGATATCAAAGAGGATGGGAAATGGGTAACGGTACGGGGTAAAGTCGTCCAGTTATGGGAAGTTAACCAGGAATCCATCTCGCAGGTTGGATTGTTTGGAGACGAGTCCGGCACAATTAAATTCACAAAATGGGTAAAAGCGGCGCTTCCGACAGTGGAGGAAGGCAAGAACTACATATTCAAGAATGTAGCGACTTCCGAGTGGCAGGGACAGTTCAGTATCAAATTGAATAAGACAAGCGAGATAATCCCGGTTGCAGAGGAAATCGAAGTAGGCTCAACGCCAACTGAATTCAGCGGCGCCATCGTGGATATCCAGAGCGGCTCAGGTCTTATCAAGCGCTGCCCGGAATGCAACAGGGCGCTCGTGAAAGGCGCATGCGGCGAACATGGGAAGGTTGAAGGAATATACGACCTGCGCGTCAAAGCTGTAATGGATGATGGCGAGAAAGTGCAGGATATACTGCTTAACAGGGAAGTTACAGAAGCTCTGACCGGTATCACCCTTGAGAAAGCAAAGGAGATGGCAACGGAGGCGCTGGATCAGGCTGTAGTTCTCGATATGATAAAGAGCAAGCTTGTTGGCAGGTATTATGTGGTAAGCGGCGCCAAACTTGACAGGTTTATACTCGTAGATTCGATAAAACCGGATGTCAAGCCGATAGAAGAAGACATAAAGAGGTTGCTGGCGGCATCTGCTGCGCCGATCGCGCAGGAGGCGTAATCATGGCAGATAGCAATGGTTTCACACGGGAAGTCGCGCACCGCATATTCGCAGCAGAATTAAAAGAATCAAATCTCCAATCAAAGGAAGGACAAGACCAGTATTCACCGCAGTACCTCATCACCCCGACCGGGGCAAAATGCAACCGCATCTTCGTTGTAGGTACACTCACTGAAAAAGAAGATATCGGAATTGATTCTGAATTCTGGCGCGGGCGTATTGTTGACCCCACAGGTGCCTTCTACGTGACAGCAGGACAGTACCAACCAGAGGCGGCGCAGGTGCTTGCAAAAACAGCGCCTCCAGAGTTCATTGCGGTCATAGGAAAGCCTTCGACCTTTACAACCAAAGAAGGGAATGTCCTAACATCCATAAGAGCCGAGTCCATGCATGTGGTGAATGGCCAAGT
This sequence comes from Candidatus Methanoperedens sp., assembly GCA_026552835.1. The sequence continues at coordinate 10,084 of JAPMTY010000116.1, read as the reverse complement.
AAGAGATCAATGGGTGTTTGAAACTGCAAGGCACACAATGGCGCGCCTAGAAAAACTATATAACAACATACCTTCAGCTTTCAAAGCGAGGATGCATTATTCCACAAATGTGGATGCTTATAAGGCGATGGTAGCACGGGTGTTGGTATCTGCGAATGGTGCAGATACTTGCGGCGTTCATACAAAAGGGGCTGAACCACTCTCATAAGAATGGTTCTTTCAGGAGGAAAACATGGCAGATAATAATGGTTTCACAAGAGAAGTAGCGCACCGCATATTCGCAGCAGAGTTAAAAGAATCAAATCTCCAATCAAAGGAAGGACAAGACCAGTATTCACCGCAGTACCTCATCACTCCGACAGGGGCAAAATGCAACCGCGTGTTCATTGTGGGCACTCTCACGGAGAAGGAAGATGTTGGCACGGACAGCGAGTTCTGGCGCGGGCGCATCGTTGACCCCACGGGCGCGTTCTTCGTGACCGCGGGGCAGTACCAGCCCGAGGCAGCGCAGGTGCTTGCAAAGACAACGCCGCCTGAGTTCATTGCGGTCATAGGAAAGCCGACAACATTTACGACCAAGGAAGGAAATGTGCTTACCTCCATCAGGGCTGAGTCCATGCATGTTGTGGACGCTGCCACGCGGGACAGGTGGGTTGTGGATGCTGCGATGCATACAGCGAAGAGGCTTGAGAAGCTCGCGGGCAGCGCGCCTGAAGCTTTGAAGGCTAAGGAGCATTACAATACGAATGCGGATGCGTATCGCGCGATGGTGGCGCAGGCGCTGGAGTCGGTGAGGGCGAGGTAGGAGAAAGTCCTACCTTTTTTGTTTAATTTATTCTCAGGGTGGTTTGAATAAAATGAATGGTGTAGTATGTGAAAATATCACTAATGGCTTTTGCAACAAAAATGTACATGATGCAATGCTGAGAATGGGTGCAAATGAGTCTTCATTATATAGAAGTGGGCTTTTTGATCTAAAGTTTGTGTGTAACTGGAATGAAATTCCAGAAAATCATGACCATGTTGAAAGTCTTAAAAATTATTTAATAGAAGAATTTTGCATTGAATGGGTATCTCAAGCAAAAGTAATAAAAACTGAAAATAATTATATTAAGATTTCTCATGATGAAGATATTCTGACTCTTAGTCGAAGAAAGGATGGAGTAATACAACTAAATATAAGTTTGGAAGAAAATTTTGATGCATTTATTTGGCAAAATACTGTTGATCAGAACATAGGTTTATATCAAAAAAAATACCCTGTTTTTGAGAACGATGATTGCATTGCATATCTACATCAATATGTACCATTTCATCTACCGCAGATTGAGCATGTTTTGAAAAGCATTTTACAAAGCGATATTTTTTTTGATAAACCTACAATTAATATATTAGATATTGGCAGTGGACCAGCCACAGTATCACTTGCTTTGCTGAAACTAAATGATAAAAGAGATATAAAAATTATTACAATTGAACCTCTTGATCAATTTGATAAAATGATATCTAATTTTAAAGAAGTAAAAACCGATTGTATAGAAATTTTCGAAAATTTGAAATATAATTTTCCAGATAATGATTTAAAAATTGACAAAAATTTTAAAATTGATTGGATAATAATTGCAAATACTATATCTTCAATTGGGTGCGGAAAATCATATAAAAATGTCAATTTGATTATTAACAAATTTGTTTCCGAGAGGTTACATAATGGAAATAACGATGATAAGATTATGTTGACAATTATTGAAGGAAATAAAGAAACTTTTTTCAAATCTACAAAATACCTGCAACAAATAGAAAAAATTGGTTTTCCTGATTTAAAAATTATCGAGTCTGAAATGACATTTACAAAAATGCCCAAGCATGAAGAAATACTTCTCTGTAAATTTTATAAAACACAAAATGGCATTTGTACACCTTACATAAATTCAAAGTCCTTGCTATTGGAGTTGAAAAAAAAATGAAAATCATATCCGTTTCTCGTCGAACCGATATTCCAGCATTCTATGGAGATTGGTTCATGAACCGATTAAAAGAGGGTTTTGCTGGTTATGTCAATCCATTCGGTGGACAAAAATATATCCTCCCTCTAAAACCAGAGGATGTTACATGCTTCGTCTTCTGGTCAAAGAATTATACGCCATTCTTTGACAATTTGAAGATCATTGAGAAAATGGGTTACAAATTTTATTTCAATTACACGATTACGGGTCTACCAAATATTTTTGAATGCAATTTAGTAAAAAAAGAAATATCTATAGATTCCTTAAAAAAGTTGAGCGATTTATACACACCGAAGCATATTAATTGGAGATACGATCCGATTATTGTTTCAGAGGCTACGGATTACAATTTTCATGTTAAGAATTTTGAGAAAATAGCATCCGCTCTTGAAGGATATGTTGAACGCTGTTATTTTAGTTATGCAATCCAGTATGGAAAGGTAAAGAGAAATTTCGATAAATTCCAGAGCGAAAATAATATAAAAATTGTCGAACCTGATGCCAATTTAAGAATCAAACTGGCAAATGAACTAGCAGATATTGCAGGTAACCACGGGATTAAATTGCTAACTTGTTGTGGCGATTATCTCTTAAATCAAAAAATTGCTAAAGCACATTGTGTTGATGGAAAAATCATCGAGGAACTATTTTATAAGAATGGATTTAAATTAGGTGAAAAACCGACCAGAAAAGATTGCGGATGCACTGATAGTGCTGACATAGGGGCTTATGATACTTGCCCGCATGGATGTATTTATTGCTATGCAAACATGAACAAAAAAATAGCAGAGAATCGACATCAAAATCACGATAAAAATGCTGCATTCCTGGGTTTCACAAAAGTGGAATCAGATAAATGGGTGGAAGATGTAAAAAGGACAGAAATCGAAAAAAGGACAGCCGATGTCAATGAGCGCAAAATTAAGGAGCAAGGGTCGAAAGTTACTTTATTTGATTTCGTATGACAGTAGGTCTATTCAATCCCTTCAAGATACCCGGATGCGTATCCCTCCGGCAAGCCAGAAGATTATTATACCGAGAAAATAGCAAAGGAGGCGCTAATATGCGCAAAGAAAACAAAAGAATTCGCAAAGAACCAGATGCAGTAAATAAAGACCTTCAGGACTACTGCACGGAAGTCATAAATAGGTTCAAACCAGCCTGCATTATTCTCTACGGCTCAAGGGCGAAGGGAACATTTACAGGCGCCAGCGATTTTGATATTATCGTAATAAGTAACAATTTTGAAAAGGATTTTCTGTCAAGGATTAAAGATTTAATCGATGCCAATACTTCATCTCTTCCAATTGAGCCTCTTGGCTATACAGAAGCAGAATTTGAAACAATGATGATGACATTCAGGATTACGGCGCTCGATGCTGTACGTGAAGGGGCGCCATTGTATGGAGAAGATTATTTCAATAATTTAAAGAATAAACTCAACGAACTAGAAAAAATCGGACTTTACAAAGGCAAGGCTTCATGGCACATTCCCGCCGCTGCGATAGGGTAAAATGACAGCCACCTATAAAAAAAGCCCTTAAAAAAATCGTCAATGTCATATTAAAAGAAATAAGCGGCATCGAAGCAAAATATCTATTTGGCAGCATTGCAAAAGACTTTTCTTTAAGAGGAACTAGAAAATATGAGAAAAGCTAACAACAGGAAAATGCCTGCATTGTTCATAGGTCATGGTTCACCAATGAACGTGATTTCTAAAAACGACTTTACAGATAGCCTTGCAGCACTGGGGAAGAGATTACCTGAGCCAAGAGCCATAATGGTCATATCAGCGCACTGGTTGACACCGGGCACATATGTTGCATGTAACGAGAAACCCAGGACAATCCATGATTTCTACGGGTTCCCGGAAGAGTTATATGAAATAAAATATCCATGCAACGGTTCGCCCGACGATGCCAGATTTCTAACAGATTCCATACGAAAAGTGAGCATAAAATGCAGCAATGACTGGGGATTGGATCACGCTTCATGGGTGATTCTGAAGCATATGTATCCCAAGGCAAATATTCCTGTTTTTGAAATGAGCCTTGACTATTCTTTTAATGAATGGCATCCGAAAACCTTACAGTACCATTATGATTTGGCTTCGGAACTTGCAATATTGCGGGAAAAAGGAATTCTCATCATCGGAAGCGGTAATATCGTACATAATCTCGGGCTCATTGATTTTCGAAATATCGATTCGCAGCCATATGATTGGGCTGTGGAGTTCGATGAAAGGGTAAAACTGGCTCTGATTAATAAGGATCATGAAGAACTCATCAGATACCAGAAAATAAATGGCTCAGCCCTGGCAGTCCCGACGCTTGACCATTACCTGCCAATGATATATGTTTTGGCATTACAGGGAGACGATGACCCTCTGAAGTTCACATACGAAGGATTCCAGAATGGTTCAATTTCCATGAGGTGCTTCCAGATTGGATAATGAACTCAGGGTAAGTTCGTTCCCTCTGATGGTTCCCTCGCCTTCTTCTCCTCCCAAATCTTTTCAAGCTTCCCCCTCGTATCCCGGAACAAATCTTCTATCTTCTCCCTGTTGCAAAGCTCGACCTCTTTTGCGCAATCAGGCCAATTTTTCTCGCACCGGCCTAAAAGCTCGTAGCAGTTTCTTTCAAGATCGGGCAGGTTTTTTTCAATAGCTGCTTTGATATCAAGGGTATCAACATCAGACACTGCGCTGGAAAGTATCGCCGGGACTAACTGGGTTTGAATTGTCTTTAATCGCTCGCAGGGGTCCAGAGTTACCATGATAACACCACCAGGATTTCTAAAAAATTATCTGTTTTCCCACTATATCCTCTTCTGCACCCTCTTCCACGACTCCGTAATAAGAAAACTCTCATCCATGTTCCCTACCATTCTCTCAAACTTATTCATGGGAACTGCAAATGTAAGTTCATCCTTTGCCACAAAAGGACGCGCTGAGACATCAAACATCCCGATAACGCCCTTCGGGCGTGAAGACTTCAGTTCAATATATGGATACTGGATAATCGTGCTGCATCCCGCGCCAAAAGGTGAAATCACTCCATTTGGTTCGGATTCATCAAAATTCGAAAGTGTGAAAAGACCTGAAACAACATCCGGCTTGGCAAAAAAGATTACAACTTGAGGCTCATCAGTTTCCTCAAGCATATCCCATCTTTTGAAAACAATGAATTTAGCCGGGGCTTTAAACGCAGGCAGGTGTTTCATTGTTTCTGTAACAAGCTCAGGGGATTTTTTATAACGCTCGCCTTCAAGCTTTCCTGGAATCCCGCATGACAGGAAATATTCAAAGTTTGGCATTATTTTATCAGAAAAACCAAGATATCTTTTCCCGCCAAAGCAGCCGATTGATTCTGCATTGAAAGAAAATGAGCGCCCTTTCCTTACCTTTGATAATGCGCCGATAAGGCATCTGGGTGTCGTTTCTGGTGTTGCAAGTTCGGCATGCCCTTCCTCATCTGTGTAATAAAAAGTGATGGGCAATTCAGCGTTATTAAAATATTTTTTCCAGAGTCCGTTAAATTTCTCTTTTAATTCCATGTCCATAAAATAATCCTCCTCTATTTCTTACAAATTTTGCCATCTTCATACATATAGCCTTGTGTATATATGCAGCCCCAATACCAATGACAGCAGCCATAAACCAAGCGCAGTTCTCATGAACAAGCGAAAATTACTTGGCATTCTGATTACGTTGCTAAATGCCAGGTTGACATATATCCAGAGAACAACTACCAGCAGCCCGAGCGTGTGGTGGATAAGCAATTCGGCATTAAACAATGCTCCAAGAGGTTCGAATTTGATAAAGCCAAGCAGTGATGGAAGCATGACAGTAATTATAGCCAAAACCTGTAGCGGCACGGCAATCCTTACCATGGCACAGTGCTTAAGTGGATTTCCTTTTTTTACAAAATATACCGCCTGGAATACAAACGCAATAAGAAAAATCTGGATTCCAAGGTTTGCCAATGCAAGAGTCTTTACATCAAAAAACATACTATCATCCTCTGCTGAATATTATCAATTATAATCTTTATACTAATTGTTCCTTTCCATCCACATGTAAAATTATAAGTTTAACAGAATGATTAATATATCTTCCCCTCATTTTTCAGCCGATTAAAATGCCTGTTATTACAGTATATTATGACGACCTTGAAGAACTCTCAGGGATAGATAAGGAGACGGTAATCAAGCGCATCCCGATGATGGGGTGCGACATCGAACGAATCGAGGATGACCACATCGATATCGAGTTCTTCCCCAACAGGCCAGACCTTTACAGTACAGAGGGCGTGGCAAGAGCGCTCAAGGGATTCCTCGGCATTGAAACGGGAATCAGGGAATTCAAGGTCGCGCCTCCCGTAATCAAAATAACAAAAGACAAGGAAATCGGAAAAATCCGGCCATTCCTTGCCTGCGCTGTAATCCGGGGAATGCAGTTCAATTCACGAAGCATCGAATCCCTGATGGCACTCCAGGAGTCGCTTCACTGGGCTGTTGGCAGGAACCGAAGAAAAGTCTCCATAGGCGTGCACGACCTTGCACGAATAAAACCGCCTTTCCGGTATATTGCGCAGAATCCTGATTTTAAGTTCACGCCGCTTGATTTTACAGAGCCGATGACGATGAGGGAAATCCTCGAAAAACATCCGAAAGGCGTCAAGTTCGCGAATATCCTTGAAAAATTCGATAAATACCCGCTTATTCTTGATGCAGATGAGAATGTTCTCTCGTTCCCACCGATAATCAACGCCGAGCTCACGCGCGTGACTGAAGAGACCACTGACCTCTTCATAGAGGTAACAGGTCTTGACCAATCCGTATCGGTTGCCCTGAACATCGTAGCGGCATCGCTTGCCGAGCGCGGAGGAAAAATCGAATCAGTTACCATCGACGGGGAGTCGCAGACGCCGAAGCTTGAACCCGCTATCATGAACCTTGAAAATAGTGAGGTAAGAGAACTTCTTGGATTCGATCTCACAGATGAAGAAATCATATCATGTTTTGGAAAAATGAGGTACGGCGCAAGAATGTCGGGCAACACGATTGAAGTATCAGTCCCGGCTTACCGCTCCGACATACTGCACAACTGGGACCTTATCGAGGATATCGGTATTGGCTACGGTTTTGATAAGATTAAACCTGAACTGCCTTCAACTTCCACAACAGGAAAATCCCATCCCATTTCAAAACTCCGGGACTCGCTCCATGAAATCATGACAGGGCTTGGTTATTTTCAGGTTATGCCATTCACCCTCACGAGCGAGAAGGTCCAATTTGACATGATGCGCCGCGAAAAAGACGAGGGCATCACCCATATCCTGTATCCGATAAGCGAAGACCACACCATCGTACGTACCACAATCCTTCCCAACCTCCTCGAAATCCTGTCAATTAATAAGCACCGCGAACTCCCGCAGCGGATATTCGAAGCAGGAGAGGTTGTACTGGATTGCAGGACGCAGCAGAAATTGGGCGCCGCTGCCATACACCCGCAGGCGAATTTTACTGAAATCCAGGCTGTTGTGGATGCAGTTTTGAGGGAAAGGCGGATGGAATCTATAATAATCTCGGGTGCGGAATTTATAGTTGCATTCTCTGAGTCCAAAGACCCAGCGTTTCTAGAAGGTAGACGGGCTGATGTTACCGCTGTAAAAATAGGGGCTGAGGCATGTCTTTCGTTGGCTGGAATAGTGGGCATTGTGATTAAACCAACAGAAAATAATATTTATGTTAGAATTTTCGATCAAATGTATGGTGAACATCTTATAATTTCTGTTGATAAAAAAGAAATACAAGGGGTTGTAAAAGAAAACACCATAATCAAAGATAAGGAGGTTAACATCGGCGATGCGGTAAGTCTCTATTCCAGTGAGATAGGGATAGTCGTAGAAAAACCACATTGGTATGTTTATGTAAGAATGAACGAACCTGACCGTCGTCGTATAATTTGTGTACCTGAAAACAAAATAAAACTTGACGAGAAAGATAAATATAAACTCGGGGTGTTCGGCGAGATTCACCCCGGTGTTATCTCGAATTTCGGGCTTGAGCATCCCATCATTGGATTTGAATTGGGATTATAACCTGAAAGTTACAATCCCTTTTTCTTCTTCCAATAATATCCTGCCACTACCGTTCCAACAACCACAAAAATACCCATCATTGCCAGAGGTGAAGTCGAACTGGTTCCCGGATACACGGTTATCGGGACTGTCCGCCTGAAAATCACCACGTTATTCTTATCGTCTATGCCTCTCAGTTCAACATCCAGCAGGTACTTCTTGGCAACAGCATTCGCATCGACCGTCACTTTCAACACGGCATCCCCGTTTTCACCCGGTTCAAGCTTTCCCACGAAATCTGATTTTTCATCGAATTCGAAAGGCTGGGATGCGTCTTTGAATACTCGTAATGAAACGGATTCAGCCTTTTCAGTGCCGTTGTTGGCTACATTTAACCTGAACATGGCTTTGTCTCCGGGAACTAATTTTTCAGGAGTGGTTGTTACCGATTCCACAACCAGATAAGGCGCGGGTTTTATCGGTATATTGAGAGTGAGGTTTTTCATCCTGTACGTATTTGCCTCGTCGTTTACATCCCTGTAAGTAATCTCAAGTTTTGCGCTGTATTCTCCTTCTTTCAAGTTCTCATCCGTATCTACATAAAAATCCGCTTTCTTGCTTCCGCCCGTTTCAATTATACCAAGACTGGACTCATCAGAATAACTGTACGTAGGTTTGAATCCTGGGGGCACTATGAGTTTAACCTTAACGTTCTCAGCATTGCTTTTTCCTATATTGTCGATATTCACCGACAGCGTCGCTGCCTGTGTATCAGCTATCAATTTATCCGGAGATGTGACAAGCGCCCCGACTACGAAATCAGCCTGCTTCGGGTCGATGTAAACAGGGAAATCCTTCTTTGTCCACCCCTGTCCCGTGTCCCAGTTCAGGGTTACATTGTATGTCCCTTTGATGGCATTATCGGCCACCCTGAGTTTGTAGTGCAGGACATAGAAAATCTGGTTATCGTTCGTGCCTGCGGATGCGCCTAAATCCTTATCGGGGGAATCCCCGGCTTCGAATAAAAATGGGTATCCGGCATCAAGATGGAATTTTAAATTATCTATTGCGCTCGACTGGGTGTTTATAACCTGCCATCTCAGGTCCACATCTTTCCCGGAATCAGCCGGGTCGGGGTCCTGGCTCATGAAATTTGCATTTACCCTGTTTCCCTGCACTCCCGTAAACGGGGCGCCGACAGCGGCAGCCGTTGATAAAAGTACTATCAATACGCCCAGTATTGAAATTTGTGTTAATAATCTGTTCTTCATGTTCTTACCTCAAATTGTTCATTATTTTGTTATATGTATCTTTTATATTCATAGTATCAATTATAACTACAAGAGCAGGGACAATGGTTATGGCGGCTACCATGCTTGCAGCGACCCCATAGCTCATCATAGTCCCCATATCGCCGAGGAAGGTCAGTTTTCCAAGGGACATTGCCTGGAATCCTATCAGGGCAGCCAGCGTTGTTGTGGACATGGGGATTATAACGTTGTTCAGGGTCATTGCCATGGCATCCCTGGGAATAAGTTTGTTTTCCAGTTCAAACCTGTATCTCGTAACAACCTGGATCCCGAAGTCTATGCCTATGCCCATTATCATGGACAGAACGCCTGATGTCTGTGAACTCAATCCCATTCCGATTAACCCGATATAGCCCATTGCCCAGAGCGTCCCGAAAATTATGGTTGTCATGGGCGTGAATCCGTATTTGATGGAACGGAAAAGAACGAGTATTATTACCAGGATTCCGATAAGAGAATACAGCGACGTCTTTGCCATATCCGGTCCGATGCTCTTTTCCATCACCGTACTTTCCATGGCATTGCCTCCAAGAGCTACCGTAACTCCGGGCGGCTTCGGGACTTCCGTGATTATCTTGTTAAGCTCGACCTCAAGCGCTTTCAAGTCAACGTCATCGGTTGTCTGGATTTTAACCAGGGCGAGCGTATAGTCTTTGCTGACATAGCTGCCAAGAAGCCCGTTTTT